>DHRG01000025.1:0-16211 GCA_002408285.1 Peptococcaceae bacterium UBA5318
TATTTTGATCTTGCCGAATACACTTAACCGCCCTTGGATACCCGCCGCCTATTGAGGCGGGGGTCTTAGGGCGGGTTAGCTCAGTGATAAAAATGGTATAACAAAGCAACTTCCGGCCCCGTATTGAGGGAAAAAGTGGTATATTAGAGATGGGTGTCAGCAGGCCGACACACAAAGGTGAGGCAGAATGCCTTAAATAGTTAACAAATTAATTGGGGGAATTTTTTATGAAAACAAAAATATCCTTTTTAATTTTCGTCTGTTTATTGTTTTGTCTGTCGGGTACTGCTTATGCAAGTCCACAAGTATATTTTAATGATACCCCGCTCTCGTTTAATGTGCCTCCGCAAAATCATGATGGAGTCCTTTTAGTGCCGTTGAGAGTGATATTTGAAGCGTTAGGCGCAAGTGTTGATTGGAATGAAACAAAAAAAGAAATAACAGCGACAACTATAAATACAGTAGTTAAGTTAAGAATTGGCCAGACCCAAGGCTATATAAATGAAATACCAGTCCGCTTAAGTGTTCCTGCTAAGATAATAGAAGGCTGTTCTTTGGTACCTTTAAGGTTTGTTAGTGAAACCTTTGGAGCAAAAGTTGATTGGAATAGCGATACGGAAACAGTAAAGATATATAAAGAATTATCTACTACTGAACTTGGAAAATTAACAAATACAATTGTTACCGTAAAGACCAACTATGAAGGAAAATACGTTATAGGCAGCGGCGTAATAATAAGATCGGATGGGATTATTATTACAAATAAACATGTAATAGGTGAAAACAAAACTGGCGTAGTTATTCTTTCAAGTTCTGAAACAGAATATCCTTTTAAAGTTTTAGGATCGAACCAGGATTATGATATCGCGATTATTTCTATAAATATGCGTGAATTAAACACCGCGAAGATTGGTAACTCGGATGAACTAACAATTGGACAAGAAGTTGTAGCGATTGGGAACCCATTAAATTTTAGCAGTACGGTATCTACAGGTATAATAAGTGGAATACGTGAAAAGGAATGGGTAAAACTTATACAAGTTACAACGCCAATAACATTTGGAAGTAGTGGCGGCGGTTTATTTGACCGTTACGGAAAATTGGTTGGGATAACGGCATTGGGAGTCGGGTTGGCAGATTTAAATTTTGCGATCCCAATAAATGATGTATTAACATTAATAAATGCGAATTGGGATGACCTAATCGAAATACCTCAATCTATAAAACAGGTAGAAGGATATTGGGGTATAAATGCAGAAGCACAAATACTTTTTTCAGAATCAATGGACCCTAATAGTACGACTCTGGGCAATAAACTGTCAAAAGATAATAAAAAACTATTCTGGCATTTGTGTATTCATTATCCTCAACCTAATAAATTAATTACGTTTAGAATTAAGGCCAAGTTTTACCGGGAATACGCGGAAAACTTTTTTGTACCGTCTATTATTGAACGGGAATTGAAAGGATATGTTAGCCCAACTTGGACTGCATCGTTTGTTTCCGATGAATTTCTAATCAACCTGGTGTATGACAATTCGACAAAGTGCTTGTTGCCCGGAAGATATAAAGTTGAATTATACTCAGAGGACAAAATGATATCATCTGGAGTTGTTGAGATCGAATAGGCAATATAAGAGGCGCTTTGCCTTAACGGAATAACGTTATTAGTCCGCGCTGTCCTGGCCCGGACGGGAAGGATGGGTTTTAAAGGTTTTTCATTACTGATCGGGGGGAAATATCTGTGAGAAAGCGACGCAAAGTTCTTATTGCTGTGGTGGTTTTATCTGTCCTTATTTTAGTAATTGTGGTTCTCAACGTTGTTTCCGGTAATGACGAAGGGGTATGTGAAATGTTCTTATCCAACGGTAGTATGTATTATACAGACTATAAAGACACACTTTACCGTTACGATAACACATTAGGGAAAGGTGAGATTGTTTCAAAATTAGACATTAGGAATGCCGGCAGGGTTATTGAGAACAAAGGATATATTTATTATAGCAATGGCAGCACAATTTCCCGCAAGAACCTGGTTTCTGGCGCCACAGAAAAAATTATTACTGGGAAAAATATTGGCATTCATTTAATTGCCGGAAACAGACTTATTTATGGTGCTGCCTATAAAGCTGCTGACAACGGAGGATATTCCCAATTTGAGTATAGAATATATAATCTTGCAACTGGTAAGGATGACCTTCTTTTCAAACGTTCAGAGGATATATGGAAATTCTTTAATGGACAAGGGAATATCGTGATGGCGGATGGAAGCCTGAAGGACGATTCAGGGCTTTATGTGATTGACCTTGAAACGGGAATAAAGAAAAAACTGATAAATACGAGGGTGTCAGAAGGTTATCTGGCTAACGGAAAATTTTATTATACCTCGCAGCCGTTAAATAGCTTACGGTCGATAGACTTAAACAGTGAAAATCTGGAGGAGATACCCTTACCAGGCAGCGGGGAGGAAAATTTTGTTATTCATCCTATTACAGGTTCTGGGGATTTCTTGTATGCTGCGGTTCGTTTTCTTGGAAAACACCATCTTATACGTATGGATATAAAAACACAGGATGCCACTATACTTGCTGATGGTTTGGGGTCAGTATGGGAATTATGCACAGACGGGAATACACTCTACGCCTATGACACCAAGTCCCCTGCCGATAAAAAAGGAAATATTACTGTTATTTTCCCCTTTGGACAATAAACAAAGACATGCGTCACGGTAATATGGGAATACACGATTATTCCTGTCCGATAAGCTGAGGGACTGCCCTACAGGACAGTCCCCCTTTTTTGAGCTTCAAACTTGAGGAGGATCACCGGCCGCCAAGACTCCTTTCGGCAATCTCAATAGCAGTTCTTACCATGCTTCCGCAATTTCGGGAAGATACGTCACCAAAATCACCGCGGGCCACTTCTGGATTGAAGAAGCCCAGTTCCCTGGCACATTCCATTTTAAGAGCGTCAGACATAACGCTGCGCTTGCTCATGGAATCACCTCCATTTTGGTTTTTCGGCCCATACTTATAATGCCCATTACCAATATTTCTAATGAATCCAGACTGGATAAAAGAAATGGCAGACGGCTACAATAATAATAGTTTAAGAGCCGGGAAAGGAGGATGAGCGGTGGGACTATCTGGATTCAGCGGTTTATTTGCATTGATTCAAATATTTTTTGCCATTGTGATCGGACTCTATTTTTTAAATCTCCTCCGCGGTCAACAGGGAAGCAAGGTGGTTGTAGGCCGTGAATCAAAAAAAGAGCTGGAAAAACTGAGCGTGATGCGTCAGCTTAAATTATCCGAACCACTGTCGGAGCGGACCCGTCCTGTTTCCTTCCGGGAAATAGTAGGTCAGGAAGAGGGGATAAAGGCTTTGCGGGCAGCCTTATGCGGGCCCAACCCCCAGCATATTATCCTGTACGGACCGCCTGGGATCGGAAAAACGGCGGCAGCCCGCTTGGTTTTGGAAGATGCTAAGAACAATAACCTTTCACCGTTTGCAAAAGACGCCAAATTCTTAGAGGTGGATGGAGCCACGAGCCGTTTCGATGAAAGAGGGATCGCGGACCCGCTGATCGGTTCGGTCCATGACCCTATTTATCAAGGAGCCGGGGCCATGGGTGTTGCCGGCATTCCCCAGCCTAAGCCGGGAGCCGTGACGAAAGCGCATGGGGGGATCCTCTTTATTGACGAGATCGGTGAGTTGCATCCCATGCAGATCAACAAACTGCTCAAGGTTTTGGAAGACCGCAAGGTGATACTGGAGAGCGCCTATTATTCCCCGGAAGATAATAATATTCCCAGTCATATCCATGATATTTTCCAAAACGGGTTGCCGGCCGATTTTCGCTTGATCGGAGCTACTACAAGGATGCCTCAGGAGATCCCGCCCGCTATCAGGTCCCGTTGCGTGGAGATTTATTTCCGGGGTTTGTTGCCCCATGAAATTTCAGTAATCGGAGAGAATGCGGCGCTAAAGATAGGGACGCCTATGGAAAAGGGAGCCCTGGAGGTCCTGAAGAAGTATGCCACCAACGGACGGGAGGCCGTTAATATAGTACAAATCGCTGCGGGTATTGCATTAATGAATAAAGCCAAGAAAATTTCCGCCGCCGACGTTGAATGGGTAGTAGATTGCGGACATTATTCACCCAGACCGGAAAAAAAGATCCCTTCATTTCCTCAAGTGGGCCAGGTAAGCGGCCTGGCGGTGTACGGACCTAATATGGGGATGCTGTTGGAAATTGAAGTCAGCGTGATAACTGTGCAAAAAGGAAGGGGAAAAAATACTATTACAGGTATTGTCGATGAAGAAGAAATGCAGGGAATGGGTGGGCACACCATCCGGCGGAAAAGTATGGCTAAGGGTTCTGTGGAAAATGTTTTAACTGTATTACGGCACATTATGAAGCTGGATTGCAGGGACTATGATATCCATGTCAATTTTCCCGGCGGGATCCCGGCGGACGGGCCTTCAGCCGGAGTTGCTATCGCCACGGCCATTTATTCGGCCATTACCCATACGCCCATTGACAACAGGGTTGCCATGACGGGCGAGGTGTCGATCATGGGCTATGTTAAGCCGGTAGGCGGAGTTGTGGCGAAGGTAGAAGCGGCCCGTTTGGCGGGGGCCAATCGGGTCATCATTCCCAAAGACAACTGGCAGTCGATCTTTAATGAGATGAGGGAGATCGAGGTCGTCGCCGTGGAAACCATTCAGGAAGTGTTTGCTAAAGCCCTGTTGTGGGATGAAAATAATAAGTTTCTTCAAAGTAAGGGCTGCCATATGATCTCCTGAATCTTCACCAAGCCGCTGCCGCGGCTTTCTCTTTGCCCCCTTTAAATAGCCGTGGGGGGTTACGGAGTGCTTGTTTTTATGGTAAACTCTTCCTGAACCCCTTTATACAAATAACTTGATTTCGTTATGTAACTAGAATATTCCCTTGTTCCAGAAGAAAAAATAGATATGCGACTAATTGGAGGTGTTGAGATATGGAACAAGCTCGGCAAAAAACCCGCACACTACCTCTATTGCCCCTGCGCGGTGTGTTAGTATTTCCCTATATGGTTATCCATTTGGACGTGGGACGGGAAAAGTCTATCAATGCGTTAGAAGAAGCAATGCTTCACGAACATGAGATTTTTCTGGCTACCCAAAAAGACGCTCAAACCGATAACCCCGGCGATGAAGATATTTATCGGATTGGCAGCATTGCGGAGATAAAACAGTTGCTGCGTCTTCCCGACGGGACTATCCGGGTCCTGGTTGAGGGTTTGCACCGCGGGGAGATTTTGACGTTTGTAGATAATGATCCGTTTCATCGGGTGGAAATACAGGAATATCAGGATGAAGATAAAAAGACGCCCGAAGTGGAAGCCCTGATGCGGATCCTGGTTTCTCAGTTTGAACAGTATGTTAAGCTCAGTAAAAAAATAGCCCCCGAAACAGTGGTATCCATTATTACCATTGACGAGCCTCATAGACTGGTGGATTTGATCGCCGCCCATCTAAGTCTAAAAATACCGGAAAAACAAGCCCTGCTAGAAGCTATTGACATCAAGAGCCGCTTGGAGCGCGTGACCGCCATTATTGCCGGAGAAATAGAAATTTTAGAATTAGAGCGGAAGATTAATATCCGTGTTCGTAAACAGATGGAGAAAACACAAAAGGAATATTATTTGCGCGAACAGATCAAGGCTATCCAAAAAGAATTGGGGGATAGGGATGAACGGGGGACCGAAGCGGATGAGTACAAAATGAAAATCCAGGCCGCCCAGCTTCCGCCCGATGCGGAGGAAAAGGCCTTCAAGGAGTTGGAACGCTTAGAAAAGATGCCGCCTATGGTGGCTGAATCGTCGGTTATCCGGAATTACCTGGATTGGCTGCTGGCTATTCCATGGAATAAGATGACGGAAGACCGGATTGATATTAAAAAGGCGGAGCAAATGCTCAATGAGGATCATTACGGTCTGATAAAAGTAAAAGAGCGGGTCCTCGAATACCTGGCGGTACGAAAATTGGCCGAAAAGCTGAAAGGCCCCATCATTTGTTTTGTCGGGCCCCCCGGCGTAGGAAAAACCTCTTTGGCTAAGTCTATCGCGCGGGCTTTGGGGAGAAAATTTGTGAGGATGTCGCTGGGAGGCGTACGGGACGAAGCGGAAATCCGGGGCCACCGCCGTACGTATATAGGAGCCTTGCCGGGCCGGGTCATTCAGGGTCTGCGTACCGCGGCGACTAAGAACCCGGTATTTCTTCTGGATGAAGTGGACAAGATGAGTACGGATTTCCGGGGGGATCCTTCCGCCGCTTTGTTGGAGGTATTGGATCCCGAACAAAACAACACCTTTAGCGATCATTTTATCGAAACCCCGGTTGATCTGTCCCAGGTTCTTTTTATCACTACCGCCAACGTTTCATATAATATACCGCGGCCTTTATTAGACCGTATGGAGTTAATCAGCATTTCAGGTTATACTGAGGAGGAAAAACTAAATATTGCGCTGCGCCATTTATGCCCGAAACAAGTCAAAGAACATGGGCTGTCGGATGAACTTATTGATATTAGCGGACCGGCAATCACAAATATCATACGTTATTATACCCGTGAGGCGGGTGTCCGGAATCTGGAAAGAGAATTGGCGAGGATTTGCCGTAAAGTAGCCAAAGTCATTGCCGAAGGGTCCCAGAAAAAGGTGACGATCACCACCCGCAATCTCGAGAAGTATTTAGGAATACCCCGCTTTCATTACGGGGTTTCCCAAAAGGAAAACCTGGTGGGTGTTGTCACCGGTTTAGCCTGGACCGAGGTGGGGGGCGATGTCCTGTTGATCGAGGCTTCTTTGATGAGAGGAAAAGGAAAGCTGATCCTGACGGGCAAGCTGGGTGATGTCATGAAAGAATCGGCCCAAGCAGGGTATTCCTATATCCGTTCGTTAGCGCAAACCCTGGGGATTGAAGAAGACTTTTATGAAAAATATGATATCCATGTCCATATTCCTGAGGGGGCTATCCCTAAGGACGGACCGTCAGCGGGAATCACCATGGCTACAGCGCTGGCTTCCGCTTTGAGCCAACGCAAGGTTCGCAGCGAAATAGCCATGACCGGGGAGATCACACTGCGTGGACGGGTCTTGCCGGTAGGCGGGATCAAGGAAAAGATTCTGGCTGCCCACCGTGCGGGCAGTAAAATCATTATCCTGCCTGCGGAGAATAAAAAAGAACTGGAAGATATCCCAAGCCATATCAAAAAGGATTTGGAATTTGTGATGGTTGAAGATATGGACGAAGTTTTAGAAATTGCGTTGGAGTCAAAAAATGAAAATATCTAAAGCCGAATTTATCATCAGCGCCGTAAGTCCCTCGCAGTATCCGGCTTACGCCGAACCGGAACTAGTATTGGCCGGACGGTCCAATGTGGGAAAATCGTCGCTGATCAACAAGATCCTGGGGCGTAAGAATTTGGCCCGTACCAGCAGTCAGCCGGGTAAAACACGTACGCTGAATTTTTATCATATTAATGATAGTTGGTATTTTGTGGATTTACCTGGTTATGGGTATGCCAAAGTTGCCAAAGATACTCATGCCGAATGGGAAAAGTTTATTAATAAATATCTTACCGACCGTCCGCAAATCCGGGGAATCATTTTGTTGTTAGATATCCGGCACCCGCCAAGCAAGGAAGATGTTATGATGTATGAATGGCTCATCCGGCACGGGATCCCGTTTTGCATTGTAGCTACAAAGGCCGATAAGATTTCCCGCGGGCAATGGCAAAGACATAAAGACGTTATTTTATGTAAGCTGCTTGCCCCGCCCGATACGCTGCTAATCATATTTTCGGCTGAATCCGGCGTTGGGGCGGAAGAAGTAAACGCCTGGCTGGAAGGACGACTGGGATCACATAGTCAATAAATAAACTGGAATAAGGAGTGGTGAATGGTGCCTGAACAATTGTATAGGTCGCGTTCTAATAGAGTTTTTGCCGGGGTCTGTGGCGGGTTGGCCGAGTACTTTAAAGTTGATGCGACCTTAATTCGGCTGGCGTGGGCTTTAGCTTTTTTTATCGGGGGGACCGGGTTTATTCTCTATATTCTTGCTTTGCTTATTATGCCTGATGATCCCGGATATGTCGCGGCTAAAGAGCCTGCAGACCCGGAGGACGTTTCCGGTAAGGAGCGGGAGCCCTATAGAGAAGAGAAGAAACACCAGATCTTTGGGTTGATCCTTATTGCTTTGGGCGGTTATTTCTTATTGGAAAGATTCTTTCCGTTTTTTAATATGCATAATTGGTGGCCTCTTGTCCTTATTCTTGTCGGAGTCTTTATACTTTTCCGGAATAGAGGGGGTTCCCGTCCATGAGGGGCCGGGATGTCTTTGGCGGACTGTTTCTTATCTTTTTGGGGATCATCTTTTTACTAAACAATTTTGGGATCCTCAGTTGGGATATCTGGCGGGCTTATCTGGATTACTGGCCTCTTGTTCTGATCGCCTTGGGTTTGCGCTTGATCTTTAAAGATAGCGTTATTATTCAAATACTGGTTTTATTACTCATCTTCGCCGTACCCCTGGCTATATATTTTTATGAGGATACTAAACCCCGCATATATAGCCCCTGGGTTCAGGAAGCTCATCCGCGGATCAAGGAAAGCAGGCTTTAGTTTAGCGTTCCATATAAAAACAGCTGTGAGGCTGTTTTTTTATACTAGCGGAAAGTATAAGTCTTAATAGGATGATAGTATAAGTGCAACTTGGCTTCCGCCGTCGCCAGAGGCTTGGCGTAAGCCAAGTTTTCTTTATTTGGCGTTTGGCGGCAGAGTTGGTTTTTCCGTCTGAAGATGATGACGTCTGGAGAGGATGTTGTTTACAAATATTCCATATCATTGTATAATGACCTCGCAGAAACTTTCGAAAAAGCAAAATTTATGTAAGAGGGTAACGAAAATGGTCAAGAAATACGGGATCATCTGTCTTCTTTGCGCCCTGTCCATTCTATGCTTCAGCTTCACATCCCTGCAAGGCACACAAATTGCGGCTTCGGATCCGCCGACCGGTCAGGTCATATCGTCCCCGCAGACCCAATTGCCGCCTCAAGACCCACCATCGTCCGGCAGCGATGCGCCTACGCCTCCTGTTGCATCCGGCGAACAGGGACAAGCTGCGCCACCCCGGCCGCCGCAAAGACCTTCTCCTAATGGCGGCGAGGTGGAAGCAACTCAATACCAGGTGGATGTGAGTGTAAGTGAACAAAAAGTGCGGGTTTGGGAAGGGCAAGACCTTGTCAAAGAACTGGTGGCCTCTACCGGAATAGATGATTCGACCCCCTTGGGTGAGTTTACGATTCATCACCGGGGAGAATGGTTCTTTAGCGAAAAGTACCAGCAGGGCGCCATCTGGTGGGTTGCCTTCACGAAAAACGGGAAATACTTGTTTCACAGCCTCCCCATGGATAAGGATAAGCAAATCATTCCCGAAGAAGCCGCGAAGCTTGGAGCCCCGGCCTCTCATGGTTGTATCCGTCTGAGCATTGAAGACGCCAAATGGTTTTATGACACCGTCCCGCATGGAACAATGGTTTATATACACAATTAGATCAGTAAAATGTTAGGGTGAGGTATCTTGCCCTAACTTTGTTTTTTACCACGGAATGAAGTTTCGTTCAAAGGGGTATTGTTTTTTGATATACTGGAAAGAAACGTGTATCTTTTAAGTTGGAGAAGAGAATGGACATTTTTCAATATGGTCAAACCGAGCTGGACTACCTGAAAAAGAAGGATAAGAAACTAGGACAGGCCATTGAACGAATCGGCATGATTGAGCGTCAAGTAATCCCCGACTTGTTTACTGCCCTTATCCACAGCGTTGTAGGCCAGCAAATATCCTCCAAAGCGGCCGCCGCCGTTTGGAACAGGCTGCTCGGCAATTGCGGCGGGATCACACCGCAGGTCATTGCCTCCCTTACCGCCGAAGAAATTCAAAAATGTGGCATGACGATGCGTAAAGCAAACTATATCAAAAATATTGGGGAGGCTGTGTTGCGGGGAGAATTAAAGATCTCCGAATTTCCCGGCCTGACCGATGATGAAATCATCAAGCGTTTATCTTCTCTGCATGGCATTGGCGTTTGGACGGCTGAAATGCTTTTGATTTTTTCTCTGGAGCGCCCGGATGTGGTCAGTTGGGGCGATTTAGCCATCCGGCGGGGAATGATGAATCTATACGGCCTTAAAACCTTGGACAAAACAAAATTTGACAGGTACAGAAAGCGTTATTCCCCCTATGGTTCGGTGGCTTCACTTTATCTGTGGGAGTTGTCGGTATAAATGATCGTAAGTGCCAGCAGACGAACGGATATCCCGGCTTTTTATTCGGAATGGTTTATGAACCGCTTGCAGGAAGGCTTTGTTTACGTTAAAAATCCGCTTAACCCTAAACAAATCAGTAAAGTGATCCTTGACCCGGAGGTTGTTGATTGTATTGTTTTTTGGACGAAAAACGTACAGCCAATGCTGAAGCGGCTGGATAACATCACCCGAATGGGCTATCCCTACTATTTCCTGTTTACGCTTACTCCTTATGACCGGCAAGTAGAAAAGCATTTAGCGCCTAAAGCCGAAATCATCACCGGGTTTAAAAAGCTTAGTGAAAAAATAGGGAAACAGCGTATCATTTGGCGGTATGACCCTATTATAGTAAACGAAAGTTTTTCGGTGGAATATCATTTACAGGCATTTGAGCTATTATGCGGCAAACTTTGTGATTCCACAACCAAGTGTATTTTTAGCTATGTGGACCTCTATCAAAAGACCAGGCGCAATGCCAAGGGCATTGTAGACCGTGAAGCTGATTTGGAAACTATGGAGCAAACGGCCCAGGGATTCTCGAAAATAGCCCACGCCTATAAGATCCGGTTACAAACCTGTTGTGAAGAAATCGGGCTAGGTAAATACGGCATTGGTCATGGCGCCTGTATTGACCCGCAAATGGTGGAAGAGCTTACCGGCTGCCCGGTTGAGGCGAAAAAGGATCCGAATCAAAGGCTAACCTGCGGGTGTATGGAAAGCGTCGATATAGGCGCATATGACAGTTGTCCCCATGGCTGTGTCTATTGCTATGCCGCGCGTGATAAAAATACCGTTGGCAGTAATATCCGGCGCCATGACGTCCATTCGCCTTTGTTGATCGGTAAGCCGTCGGCCGGTGATAAAATAACAAACCGCGCCGTAAAATCATGTAAGAATATTAATAGAGAAAACGTGTGATCCCTCAGGGGTTCACACGTTTTCGTGTTTCTTGTTTATATTTCTCCAGGGGCTTTTGACACAGCCCTTTTTTTATGACCTCTTATTGGGCTGGAGCCGGGTAAACAATTTTAATTATTATTTTCAAATATCTCTTTAAACTCGTTGGATATTTTATCGACAGTTTCTAAAATTTCCCCGGCCGGCTTTGCGGGATATAACGCCGGCCATTAAAGAAGAACTAAACCGTTTGGAAATATTCAAGAAGACAAGTTCGGGTTAACGGGAACATTAAGGGGGCTTCTAAGTGATGGTCTTCAGGTTTATGAAGGGATGAAGATCGGCGATGTTGACCCCCGGCAAGTCAGCGATTATTGCCTGACTATCTCTGATAAGGCCCGGGCTATTGGAGGCGGCGCCCTGGAGGGAATTCTCAATTTATACCATAGTTTATAAAGGTAAATTTTAAACAGCCCCGGTCCGAAATCCCATCGGACCGGGGCTGTTTAGTTTCGGCCTTGGTCAACTAGTATTCTCTTTGCAGCAGAATGGCTCTGCCGATCACTTTTACTTGGCTGGCCTGCCGGCCCGCCAGGATACGGGGCGGGTAGGCGGGGTTGGCTGATTGCAGGACGATGCTGGAATCCTTTTTAAAAATCCGGCAGATTTGAACAGATTCGTCTTCGACCACCACTGCGCCGATTTCACCGTTTTTGATATCCTGCTGCTGCCGGATCAGGACGTAATCACCCGGCAGGATGCTGTCCCCTGTCATCGAATCATCTTTGACCTGCAGCCAAAAGGTGTTATAGTCACTGCCTTGGCCGGTATACCATTTTTCCTCAGGGCCCTTTTCATATATCAAGCCGCAAGGACTATATTTGATGGCTGAAACAATCGGCAGTTTTAGGTGGACATAGCTGGGACCGGAGTTAACCTGGTAAAGTTCGTTGCTTTCGGCAAGGATTGCTTTGGTATGCCGTTCTTCGGTATGGCCCAGCAGATAATCGACGGATACTTCAAAGAAGGACGCCATTTGCATGAGAGTTTGATAATCGGGTGATCTTTTTTGAGCTTCGTACAAGGAAATGGTTGATTCCGCCAGGTTGAAAAAAGAACCAAGCTGGGCTTGAGTTAAGCCTTTTTCCCGACGCAGAAGTTTGAGTTTTACTCCCAATGACATAATGGTTACCTCCTTTCAGCACTATTATAGCTTGACTACATGTAAGAAAAAGGTGTTTAGAAGCAAATTTGCACAATGTAGAGGAGGTAATAAAATATTGACAATTTGTAATGTATAAGTATAATAGAAATTGACTTTAAAGAAATATAAAATTTAAAGAACATTGCAAAGGAGATTCGGCATGCAGGTTTACGGTTCTTCCCCCGACCAGGTATTGTTTAAAAGATACGGCTTGAAGGTTTTGGAGAAAGCCAACATGGACTATGAACGGGCTTTACCCCGGCTGGAAGTTTATTTAGGAGCGGTATTTTGTCAGGAAGGAGCGGGTAACAGCCAGGGAGAAAAGTGCAGAGCCGATATTACCTGTACGGATAAAATCTATGATACTGAAATTGACAGTTACAGGGAGCTATATGGGGCAAAAGCTGTGGCTGCCCGCCTTGATCTGTACTTTTGCCATGAAATAGGCCATATGATCCAAAAAAATTATCTTCCCCCGGGCTCCCCTTATTGGGGGCAATTGGAAGGAAACCTGGGGTTTCCCCTTGATTTTAATCTTTACTATTGTAAGGTCCACAAAAGAATATACTGTATGGCCTATGAAGTGGCCGCCACGTTGTTTGAGTATGCCATTAAAGGATATACGAAAATCCATATCGATCAAGTTAGAGATGCCCAAAAAGAGTATATTGAGGAAACCAAAACAGAAGCCTTGATCGTCAAAGAGCGCCGTTCTTATGAGATAAAAATCAAGCCTCATGTTTGGAGGAAGTGGTTTTATCACTTATGGGAACAAAGCTATGAATGGGGTTCTTTCAGGCCCAGCAAGAAATATGCGGAAGCCAACGGGATCTATTATGCCTTAGACATTCCTCCCCGGATCATCCATCATCAGAGCTTTGCAGTACCCAAGACGCTTTTGGAAGCCCATGGTTTTACTGTACAGTATTATGAGGATGGCACTGTCGAATATTGGAGGTAGAAAACTTAAGATCCTTTTAATTCCGCCAGAAGAATACCGAACAGAATAAGCCCCGCGCCAAACAGGGCTTGGGGAGCCAAGGTTTCTTTGCCTATATACCAGGAGGTTAGAGCGCTAAAGATTGGTTCTGTGGTGAAGATGATGGCTGTACGCGCAGGCGACGTGAAACGCTGCGCACTATTTTGGATGAGAAGAGCCAGCGAAGTTGCGGGTATAGCAGTGACAGCCAGGGCTGTCCATACTTCCCGGGGCCAGCAGGCGGGCCAGCTTTCGCCGGGCAGGAGTAAAGAAAAAGCGGTACAAAAAACCGCTGTTGTACCAATTTGTACAAGAGCTAATTGCAGAGCTTCGTACTTACCGGCATACTTGCCTACGTAAATGATATGAAAGGCGAACGCTACAGCGCAAAAGAGGACCAACAGGTCGCCTTTGTGCGGGGCCAACGTCTGATCAAGCGTCAAAAAACCCAGGCCGACAGCGGCAGCCACAGCCCCAGTCAGGGCGAATACGTTGGGAAGCCGGCGGTCGTAAAAGATACCCAAGAGGGGAACAAAAACGACTGATAAACCGGTAATAAATCCGGCGTTGGTAGCGCTGGTATATTGCAGTCCAATAGTTTGAAAAGCATAACCGCAAAACAAACAAAAACCAATCGCCAGGCCAGCCAGAAGCCTCTTTGCATCCGGAAGGGTTTTCCGGGGCCTGACCAGAAGAAGGAGGCTGAAGAAAGCGATACTAAAGCGCAGGGCTAAAAAAGTGAAGGGAGTAATACCCTCTAAGGCCTGCTTAACAATAATAAAAGTAGTACCCCAGATAAAAGAAATTGCTAATAAAAGCAAATCAGCCTGCCAGGGCTGTATTTTTTTGAGCACAGCCAAAAACTTCCTTTCGACCCAATATCCTTATTTTTTCACAGGCCGCCAAGGGAGTCAAGCTTAAAAAGAGGGAAAGAATGAAGAGGTATACTCAGGGTTGCTCAGGCTCTGACGGGTTTTCGTAAAGGAGCTTCAGCGATAGCTTTGCATTAAGTTCTTTTTCTTCCCAGAGCAAGGTTTGGACGTGTTGGAGGTTGACTTCATCCACTATAGGGGAAGAAGGCCACAAGCCCAGGTTTTTATAGCGGCTGACCGCCCGCAGGAGTGTGCTTTCATCATCGGTTGGAAACATTTTTTTAGCGACCGGCACGAGTTCCTCGGGAGGACTTGACTCGACCCAGTGGAGCGCCTGGGCCAGCGCCTGCACAAATTCCCGGCAAATTTCCGGATTGGTTTGGAGAAATTCGTGTGTCACCATAAATCCGGAAGTCAGCAGAGTCCCGTCACTGGCCGACAGGGAGCTTACGATTTGCGCGGTATTTGCTTTTTCCAGTCTGGCGGCATATGGCTCGCAAGCCAGTAAATAATCGCCGGTCCCGGCTTGATAAGCGCCGGGGGTCACCAGTGGGGAGAGGTTGTTGACCAGCTGAAGACTGTCAAAAGGACGAAGGTCGTTTTTCTTGAGGATGTTTTCAAAAATTATTTCGGGCAGTTCTCCTTCCCGGCAGCCTATCACAATTTTATTTTTCAGACTTTGCCATGCAAAAGGATTTTGGGTTTTCCTGGCTAGCAGGTAATAACCGTTTGCCACAGAGGCTTGCGCAATTAATAGGACTTGCGGGTTTTTTTCTTGCTGGCGCAGAAAAAAAACCGTTTCCGGACCGCCCAGCATTATCTGATGCGTACCGTCTTGGAGTTTAGCTGTGGATTCCGCTTGGTTCCAGGTTGTAGTGACAGCGACTGTAAGATTCGCTTTTTGAAAACACCCCTTTTCTATGGCCGCGTATAAAGGTAATGACTGCAAGGATAAAACGTTTTGGACGATTTTGACTTCCGGTGGAGGTTCCTGTGGTGGAATCCCCTCAGGCCGACCAGTCTGACAACCGGTGAAAATCAACGTACACATCAAGACGGCCAAGAGTACGATACTTTTTCGTTTTTGCATGGACAGGCTCCTTTCTTTTCAGGGGCCAGTGGAATCTATCTTCTAATATATTCGTGAAGAAGCCGGGTTAGTATGAAAAACGCATACCTCCTGTTTTTACGCATATGGATAATTAGAACGACTACAGGGGGATATGGGTAAGGAATGAAGAGAATACGATGGAACGCAAAAAAATGGGACGCAAAAACCTTATATGATACAAAACAATGGGGGATAGAGCTGCAAGTTATTTGGCTGGGTTTCACGGCAGCCCTGGGGTTTTGGATCGCCTCGTCGTTGGCGGCCCTTGGCTGGGTATTGATTCAGGGAGCGGGGACTTACTGGTTGGGAGTATACGTCTATCTCTTTGGTCTGCTGGGAGTGTTTTTAGGGGGGTTGTTAGCCGGGCGCCGGGCGGAAGCGCGGGGATGGCTTCACGGCCTCTGGGTAGGGATTTTCCTGGGCTTGTTTGGGGTTATTTTCAATCTGGAACTCGTACCCCGGCTGGCCTCCTGGGGCTCAATTTTACGGCAGCTTTTAGTCTGGGCTCTCTGGGGACTAACAGGAGGGTATTTAGGACATTATCTGAAGCTGCAGTCAAATTATAAAAAACGGGTGCGGGGAAGGTAATCAGGCAGGAGCAACATCGGCTTAGGGCGTCGCTGACCCTCGTCCTAAGCCGTGTTTTCCTTGCACCAGGCAAGGAGTGATAAATTAGAGAGGCACAGGAGCAACATCGGCTTAGGGCGTCGCTGACCCTCGTCCTAAGCCGTGTTTTCCTTGCACCAGGCAAGGAGCGGTAAATTAGAGAGGCACAGGAGCAACATCGGCTTAGGGC
>DHRG01000025.1:16428-41219 GCA_002408285.1 Peptococcaceae bacterium UBA5318
CGTCCTAAGCCGTGTTTTCCTTGACTTTTGCGTTGCAACTCGGTAAGATTAAAGGCAAATAAAAGTTCACAGCCTGGGAAAGGGAGCAGGAGCCTTATAATCCTTACAGAGAAGCGGGTCCACGGCTGGAAGATCCGCTAAGGCCAGTGTAGCGCTTTAGTCGCCCCGGAGGCGCGGTATTGAAGAGAGTAAATATCGCCGGATCAGCCCGTTACAGCGTTTAAGAAGAGCCCGTTTGCGGGAAGTAAGGTGGCACCGCGGAAATTGATTCCTTCCGTCCTTTTAGGGATGAGAAGGTTTTTTGTCTTTATGTAAGGAGGATATTTGTGATGAGTACAAGAGAATTACCGACGACGTATGATCCAAAAAATGTGGAAGAAAAATGGTATTCCATTTGGGAAGAGCAGCGCTATTTTCATGCTCCGGCCAAGAGCGGCCATCCTTTCTCCATTGTCATGCCGCCCCCTAATGTGACAGGTTCCCTGCATCTGGGGCATGCCCTGGATAATACCTTGCAGGACATCTTAGTCCGGTGGCGCAGGATGCAGGGTTATGACACGCTATGGCTGCCTGGGACCGATCATGCGGGGATAGCCACTCAGGCCAAGGTTGAGGAACAGTTGGACAAAGAGGGCTTGAACAAATATGACCTGGGACGGGAAAAATTTATTGAGCGGGCTTGGGATTGGAAACGCCGGTATGGGAGCCGCATTACCCGTCAACTGCGAAGGCTGGGGACGTCCTGTGACTGGGAAAGAGAGCGGTTTACTCTGGATTCGGGTTGTTCGCGGGCGGTTCAGGAGGTTTTTGTCAGCCTGTTTGAAAAAGGACTCATCTATCAAGGCAACTACATTATTAACTGGTGTCCCAAATGCCAGACGACCATCTCTGATATTGAAGTGGAGCATGAGCCGCAAAGCGGGAAGATCTGGTATGTACGCTACCCCATCCA
Source organism: Peptococcaceae bacterium UBA5318 (assembly GCA_002408285.1). Classification (GTDB taxonomy): domain Bacteria; phylum Bacillota; class Peptococcia; order DRI-13; family UBA5318; genus UBA5318. The sequence goes on from DHRG01000025.1 coordinate 17,381, forward strand.
AGGCAGTCATGAAAGCATTACCGTGGCTACCACACGTCCGGAAACGATACTGGGGGACACGGCTATCGCAGTCCATCCGGAAGATGAGCGCTACCGCCGTCTTGTTGGCAAATATGCGGTTTTGCCGTTGCTGAACAGGCCTATCCCTATCATAGCCGATGAATATGTGGACAAGGAGTTTGGCACCGGCGCGGTGAAAGTGACTCCGTCCCATGACCCCAACGATTTTGAAATGGGTTTGCGTCATCAATTGGAGCAGATTTCAGTCATGGACCGTCAGGCCCGTATGAATGAAGCAGCCGGGCCTTACCGGGGCTTGGACCGCTACGAGGCCAGAGCCAAAGTGGTGGAGGATCTGCATACCCAGGGCTTTTTGGTAAAAATCGAAGAGCACGAGAACGCCGTAGGCCAGTGTTACCGTTGTGATACAGTCGTTGAACCCATGGTTTCCAAACAGTGGTTTGTTAAAATGAAGCCGCTGGCGCTCCCAGCCATCAAAGTGGTGGAAGAGGGAAAAATCCGTTTTGTCCCGGAGCGTTTTACCAAGGTCTATTTAAACTGGATGGAAAACATCCGGGATTGGTGTATCAGCCGCCAGCTATGGTGGGGACACCGCATCCCGGTCTGGTATTGCCAGGATTGTAACAAAGTGATCTGCACCAAAGAAACGCCGAGCGTCTGTCCCGAGTGTGGCGGCGCGAAACTGATCCAGGACCCCGACGTCTTAGACACTTGGTTTTCTTCGGGGCTCTGGCCTTTTTCCACGCTGGGCTGGCCGGATGTGACCCAGGAATTGCAGAGTTATTTCCCTACTACCGTCCTGGTGACCGGACGTGATATTATCTTTTTTTGGGTGGCGCGGATGATTTTTTCCGCCGTTGAGAATATGGGTGACGTACCTTTTAAAGAAGTCTTTATCCATGGGCTCATACTGGATGCCCAAGGCCGGAAGATGAGCAAATCTCTGGGGAATGGGGTTGACCCCATTGAAGTGATCGACCAGTACGGCGCCGATACCTTGCGCTTCATGCTGATTACCGGCAATACTCCGGGCAATGATATGCGCTACCAAACAGAACGTCTGGAAGCGACCCGCAATTTTGCGAATAAGATTTGGAACGCCTCACGTTTTGCCCTGATGAACCTGGAAGATTATCAACCGGAAGATTATCAGACAGAAGATAATAAACAGCCGCCGCAGGAGTCGACCCTGGCCGATTACTGGATCCGCAGCCGCTTTAACAAAGCGGCCAAAGAGGTTACGCGCAATCTGGACCGGTACGATCTGGGGGAAGCCGGGCGGGTTATCTATGAATTTATCTGGAATGAGCTGTGTGACTGGTATATTGAATTGGCTAAACCAAGGTTATATGGTAAGACTAGCGCGGAAAGCAGAAAGACAGCCCAAGATGTTTTAGCCCGGACATTGAGCCAGACCATGGAACTGCTGCATCCTTTCATGCCTTTTATTACAGAAGAGATTTGGCAGCACTTGCCTCATCAGGGTGAAACTATCATGCGGGCCCCTTGGCCTTGTGGCGAGGAAAATGAAATCAATGAGCGGGCGGAAGAACAAATGAACGTAATCATGGATGTCATCAAAGCCATACGCAATCTGCGGAGCGAAATGAATATCGCGCCAGGTAAAAAAGCCGAAATCATCATCATGACTTCCCAGAAAAAAATGGCCGAAATTCTGCAAGAAGGAGAAGCTTATCTCAGTATGGCCGGGGTTTCCAGGCTGACGATCCTCCCCAGCCAGATAGAAAAACCGGATCAAGCGGTCACCGCTATTGTCAGCGGGATAGAAATATATCTGCCCCTGGCAGGGCTGGTGGATCTCGGAAAAGAACTGGCCCGCCTGCAAAAAGAAGCGGACGGACTTGATAAGGAAATCAGCCGTTTACAAGGGAAATTGCATAACGAGGGCTTTATAGCCAAGGCGCCGTCGGAAGTGGTGGAAAGGGAAAAAGGCAAGCTGGCCGATTATCAGGCGAAAAAAGAGGCTGTACTGGCCCGGATAGCCTCCATGAGGTGATAAAGGTGGATTATCTTGAATCACTGTCACGATTACATGACTTAACAAAATTTGGGATCAACCTGGGTCTGGAAAGGATCAAAAGCCTATTGCAGCAAGCGGGGGACCCTCAGGACGCATTATCTGTGATCCATATCGGGGGGACCAACGGCAAGGGCTCGACTGCGGCCATGCTGACAGCCGTATTAAAGGAAGCCGGTTACCGAGTGGGGACATATACATCTCCCCACCTTCGCTCTTATACCGAAAGAATTATGCTGAATAACCAGCCGATACCCGAACAGGACTTTGCCGATCTGCTGGAAGAATTTCTTCCGCTCTTTGAACAAGTACGGGTAGAAACAGGTGAAAATCCAACGGAGTTCGAAGTATTGACAGCCATGGCCTTTTTATATTTTCTGCGCTGTCAGGCGGAGATCGTTATCCTGGAGGTTGGCTTGGGCGGGGATATTGATTCCACCAACGTAATTAAGAAGCCGGTTCTCTCGATCATTACCAATGTGGATATAGATCATGTAAACTACTTAGGAAAAAGCTTACGGGAAATCGCCGAAAAAAAAAGCGGGATAATCAAATCACATTGTCCCGTCATTACCGCCAGTTGTGATGACGAGGTTTTACACGTATTATGCCGCAAAGCCGAACAGATGGAAGCTCCCTGCTTGCAAGTCTTCCGGGAAGTATTTTGCCAGAGTTTGCGGGAAACTGAAGACGGCCAGTATTTTACGGCCAAAACCGGCCACAGGGAATGGGGCGAGCTTTATGTGCCATTGCAGGGCGAACACCAGTTGGTGAATGCGGCCACAGCCATCCTGGCCCTGGAAGTCTTAATTTCTGAAGGCTGGGAGGTGACACGTGAACATCTGGTTCAAGGCATGAAAAAGGTTTACTGGCCGGGACGGCTGGAGGTAGTGCGTAAAAGTCCTCTCGTTGTTCTGGATGGCGCTCACAACCCTGCGGGGATGGAATTTCTATCGCGCTGGCTGGAACGTAAAAAACCAGGCTACAGCAGGGTGATCTTGGTGATGGGGATGCTGGCGGATAAAGACCGGGCGCAATCCGTAGATTATCTTGCCCCATACGTCGATCAGGTTATTATCACCAAGCCATTATCTCCCAGGGCGGGAAATTGGCAGGAATTAAAACAATATTTCCAAAACCGGCAAAAAAATGTTATCATAATAGAAAAATTAGCCGCAGCTTTACAAAAGGCCATACAATCCGCGGGATCCCAGGACATGGTTTTAGTAACGGGGTCCTTGTATTTGATCGGCGAAGCGCGTGATATTCTCACAAACTGAATAGGTTCTAAACCTCCGCTCCTATCGCATAAAATAGGATAGGATGGGGGTGGTTCGGGTTTGAAGCGTCGCAGAGATAGGCAAAAGGGCATATTTACCGCGGTAATGGCTGTGTTATTGGTCCTGGCAGTATCCGTTTGTATTGGACAGGTAGTAGGGAAGTATTATCTCAAGAATATTTCCGGGTATGGGGTTGGACAAACGGTTGAGAAGAAAAAAGCGCTTAAGCTCAAAAAAATTGACTATTATTGCATAGAAGTCGCTTCCTGCACCAAACAGAATACAGCCGTTCAATTAGTGGATTTGTTGGCAGAAAAGGAATTACCGGTGGTGGTCATAGGCAAGCAGCCTTTTAGGGTCCTCTTAGGGTTTGTGAATAAAAGTGACAAGCTTCAGCCCCTGGCTGATTCCATTATAATCAACGGGCAGAAAACTACTATTTATCAAGGGCAGATTAATGATGAATCTTTTAAATTTGACCCTCAGGATCTTTATGCGGCACAAGTCGTAGCCCCATTTTTAGGTCAGATCAGCGATTGTTTGGAGAAAAGTTTAAGTCTTTTTACGAATACGGATCTAAACGCGGACCATCTCCCGGAAATAAAAAAGGAATACCATATTTTGGCGAATACGGTTGAAAATATTGCCTCGCAAGGTCAAAGCATTGACAAAGGACAAACGCCGGATTCGTATGATAAAATATCCTCCCTGACAAAGCGCTGCCAGGAGTGGGCCAAGTACTTACGAGCGATGGGGGATGAAAGCGCCGCTTATGAATTTTTAGTCTGTCAACAGCAGGCCCTTGCTTTACTGGAAGATTACAGGGCGCTTATTTCCGGTTCAAAATGATTCTATACTTTTTGGACCGGAAATGTTATTATTTTCACAGGGGGGTAGTAGGCATTGAAAATGCAAAAAATACCAGAGGCAACTATCGGCAGACTTTCTGTTTATTCCCGTTATGTGGGTAGTCTGGAAAAAAAGGGGATATTAACCGTTTCTTCGGCTGAAATTGCCGAGGGGGTCAACGGGTCGCCGGCCCAGGTCAGAAAAGATTTGGCCTACTTTGGGGAGTTCGGCACCCGGGGCGTTGGTTATAACGTAGAGTCTTTAAATCAACAAATTATTAAAATACTGGGACTGTCGATCCGCTGGAATGTTGTTATTATCGGAGCTGGCAATCTTGGTTCGGCGCTTACTCAGTATAAAGGCTTTCAGAACAGAGGTTTTAATACCCTGGCTGTTTTTGACAATGATGTAAACAAGGTCGGTCTGAAAATAAGCGGGGTCCCGATTTATCCTATTGACCGGCTTGAGGAGTTTGTTAAAAAGGAAAATATTCAAATTGGCATTGTCGCTGTACCCTTTCAATATGCGCAAGAAGTTGTGGACCGTTTGGTGAAGGCCGGGATTAAGGCGGTCCTGAATTTTGCCCCGTGTGTGATCTCAGTGCCTTCTCAAGTAGAAATACGTAATGTGGATTTGACGGTGAATTTAGAGATACTGACTTTTAACATGGGTGCAAATAAATTTTAAGGCGTCTGCGAAGACGCCTTTTCTCGTACCATGCATTTTACTATGGCGCAAGCCGTGTTTTCCATGCATTAGGCAAGAGATACCAGTATTTTTAAAGATAATCTTGCTTGTTTAGTAAAGTACCGGATGGTACACTTAGATAAGACTAATGGAGAGGGGATTATTATGAAAGGATATTCGGCCTCGAAAAGTCCCTGGCTGCTGCTGATACTCCTGGTTATGGGGGGGCTAATAGGTAGTTTATTAGGCGCGGCTTTCGGGAATGTTTTACCAATTCTCAATCATAGTTTTGAAACCATAGGGCTTGCGCCGACCACGGTGAACCTGATGGTGGTCACCATTACGTTTGGCATCTTGTTAAAGCTAAATGTGGCAAGTATCGTCGGATTTCTTGTTGCTTTAGTGGTCTATTTTAAAATATAATTTTTAAATAGTTGGAGGTTTCCTTAATGAATGTGATTTTGGCTTCAAATTCTCCGCGCAGAGCGGCTTTGTTGAGGCAAATGGGTGTGTCATTTATTGTGGCGCCGAGTAACCTGGAAGAAAGCCAGCCGTTACAACCTTACAGGAAGTGGGTGCAGGAGCTGGCTAAGCTGAAGGCTGCGGCTGTAAAGGAAGAGTCGCCGGACGGAGTTATTCTTGCCGCCGATACGATGGTCCTTCTAAAAGATCTGGTATTGGGCAAGCCGCGTGACGATCAGGAAGCGAAGGAAATGTTACTTTCTTTATCAGGCCGGGTTCATCAGGTTATGACCGGGATTTGCGTGTTAAATTCCCAAACGGAGGAAATATTTCAAGACGTAGAGATGACACAAGTTTATTTTCGCATTCTTACCGAAAGGGAAATCGAATCTTATGTAGCAAGCGGCGAACCCCAAGATAAAGCAGGGGCCTATGGTATACAGGGTTTGGGCGGGCTTTTTGTGGAAAGAATTGTTGGATGTTATTATAATGTAATGGGGCTGCCCCTGGTGAAAACCATGCGGCTGCTACGCAAGAGCGGGGTCACAGTACTGGGAGAAACCAGAGGATGAAGGCTATCAAAGACTACCCTGAACAGGTCAGACCCAGGGAAAAACTGTTGGCGTTAGGTTCTGACGCTCTTTCTGATCAGGAACTGCTGGGTATCTTAATTCGTACCGGTACTAAAGAAAAATCGGCGCTGGATTTAGCGCAAGCCCTTCTGACTAGAGGGGGGTTGGTTCATCTGGCGCAGTTGAGTGTGGAGGAGCTTCGCCAGGAGCGGGGCATGGGGTTGGCAAAAGCGGCTCAGTTAAAAGCGGCTGTGGAATTGGGCCGGCGCATAGCCCGGCAAAACCCCGGGCCCCGGCCTGTTATTCATACGCCACAGGAAGCCGCCCAACTGGTGATGGCGGAGATGGGCTACTTAGACCGGGAACACTTTAAGGTGATCAACCTGAATACTAAAAACCAGGTACTTGCCATTGATACTGTATCCATCGGGAGTTTAAACGCTTCATTGGTCCATCCCCGAGAGGTTTTTAAACTGCCTTTAAAGCGAAGCGCGGCCAGCTTGATCCTTCTGCATAATCACCCCAGTGGGGACACCCGGCCCAGTCCGGAAGACCTGGAAATAACAACCAGATTGTGTGAAGCTGGTCAACTACTGGGACTGACTGTTGTGGATCACCTGATTATTGGTCAGAATAATTATTTTAGTATGAAAGAAAAGGGCTATATTTAGGATACACTATAAGCAAGATTCTAAAATTAGGAAGGAGAAACTGACAACATGTTTTTTTCTAAAGACCTGGGAATTGATCTGGGCACAGCAAACACTTTAGTATATATGAAAGGGAAGGGTATGATTTTGACAGAACCTTCAGTCGTGGCGATAGAAAGAGAAACCCGGCAGGTTCTGGCGGTTGGTGAGGATGCCAAGCGGATGATTGGCCGGACGCCGGGAAATATCATTGCTATTCGTCCGATGAAGGATGGAGTGATCGCTGATTTCGATGTGACCAATACGATGCTAAATTATTTTATCAAAAAGGCGTTAAATACCAACGTTAATTATTTTAACCGTCCCCGGGTCGTTGTCTGTGTTCCAGCCGGGGTTACAACAGTTGAAGAACGCGCTGTGAGGGAAGCTACGCTTCAGGCCGGCGCTAAAGAAGCATATCTGATTGAAGAACCGATGGCGGCTGCCATCGGAGCAGGCTTACCCATCCATGAACCGACCGGTAATATGATCGTCGATATTGGGGGAGGCACCACAGATGTGGCCGTAATCTCGCTGGGAGGGATTGTGACAAGTAAGTGTATCCGCGTCGGCGGGGATGAAATGGATGAGGCTGTAGCCAATTATATTAAACGGGGCTATAACCTGATGATCGGGGAAAGAACAGCCGAGGAAATCAAAATTCAAATCGGCAGCGCTCTTGATGACCCTGAGCTCCAGCATTATCCGGTACGGGGCCGGGATCTTGTTACCGGGTTGCCTAAATTGGTCAGCGTATCTCCCAAAGAAATCAAGGATGCCATGTCGGAGCCGGTTTGGTCTATCGTTGAGGCCATTAAAATATGTCTGGAAAAAACCCCCCCGGAATTAGCCGCGGATATTATGGATCGTGGTATCATGCTGGCAGGCGGCGGTGCGTTTTTGCGGGGATTTGACACCTTGTTAACCCAGGAAACAGGTATGCCTGTGCATATTGCGGAGGAACCGCTCTCGGCTGTTGCCATCGGTGCAGGAAAAACTCTGGAAAATATCGAAACCCTCAAACATATAACGGTATCCAAACGGATAGGTTAGGTGGGCGTAGGTGATCAATAAGAAGAAGGCGCTGATTAGCGTTTTAGTGGTTATCACCATCATTCTTATAATTAAAATCATGGCCGCTACGGGCTGGAATAATACAGCCCTATCTCCGGTTACGCGGTTTTTAAAAGAAATTGTTTTGCCGGTCCAAAAAGGAATCACTTTTGTGACGGAAGAAATTAACGGTATTATGGGGTATTTCAGTGATAATGAAGCATTGCGCCAGACAAACAAGGAATTGACGTCAAAAACCGCCGAACTCGAAGAAAAGATTTACCACCTTAAAGAACAGGAATTAGAAAACCAGCGGTTACGGGACCTCTTGGATTATAAGCAGGAAAAAGAAGGGAACTATGATCTTGCTATGGCTAAGATAGTTGGCCGCAACCCCGGGAACTGGTATAAAACGATTATTATTGATAAGGGAACGAAACAGGGTATCAAACCGAATATGCCTGTGGTGAATTATCAAGGGCTAATTGGAACGGTAGCCCGCGTTACCGAAAATTCAGCCGAGGTTCTCCTGATTTTAGACAGCGGCGGAGCGGTGGGAGGCAGGATATTTGAAAACAGGGTCACACCGGGAATTGTTATTGGCGACGGCACTACAGAGATTCTGCGCATGATTCATATTCCACACGATATTCAGGTTGAAGCCGGGCAGACTGTGGTTACTTCGGGCTTGGGAGAACTCTATCCCAAAGGGATCCGTATTGGAACGATTTTGGAAGTAAAGCCGGAAGCCAATGGATTAATGCAGACGGCTACCATCAGGCCCTTTGTCGATTTCTCCAAATTAGAAGAAGTATTTGTTATATTACATGTTAAAAGCCCTGAATCAGATACGAAAGCAGATATAATGTCACAAGAAGGCGGGAGTGTGGAGGAACCATGAATTTAGTAGTATTTCTCTTATTATCTCTTTTTTCCATCGTCCTGCAATCAACAGTATTTGTGGATCTTACCGTATTTGGTGTGAAGCCGGACCTGATCCTGGTTCTGACGGTCTTATTCAGTATTTTTTGCGGTCCGCAAAAAGGGGGCGCTTTGGGATTTTTTGTAGGCCTGCTCCAGGATTTATATTTGGGCGGTTTTATCGGCATGTCGGCCTTAGCAAAAGGTATGACCTGTGCGATGACTGGTTGGATAGCCAAAGGAGCCTTCCGTGAAAACATGCTGGTTCCCATCATCGCTCTGTTCATGGGCACTTTGCTGCATGAATCCGTCTACTTGATTCTTGGAAAACTTATCGGATTGCCGTGGGGCTGGAGCCTTTGGCTATGGAGAGGGATTCCGACGGCCCTTTATAATGCCTGCCTGGTTCCGTTTGTGTATTCATTTTTTTATGATTGGGCCGCGCAAAAAAATGAAGAGTTGCAGACTCTGTAAGGAGAAGGAGATGCTCAATGGGATCACAACGGGAAAAAAAAATTATGGAGCATACCCTGCGCCTTTATATGGGGATGATGATCCTCATTTTTGTCGCTTTGTTTGTCAGGATTGGCTGGTTACAGATCATTGAAACTGAACTATACCGTAACAAGTCGATCTCCAACATCATGAGGTTCGTACCGGATGTTGCGCCGCGCGGGGAGATCGTCGACAGAAATGGTCAGGTTCTTGTCAGCAACAGGCCTGTTTTTAATTTATCCCTGGATTATTTAAGCATGCAGGACGAGGGTAGTATTGATATTGATGATGTACTGCAAAAATTAGTCGGTATTTTAGATGATCCCGCCATTAAGGTAGAAGATATCCAAACGATGATTGCCGCGCAAAAAAATAGACTCTATGAACCGATTGTTGTCAAACGGGACATTCCCATCGAGCTTGTTACAACTATCGAGGAACGGAAAAGGGAATTACCCGGCGTCAGCATCGATATCCAGCCCCAACGCTCCTATGTTTATGGGGCTCTGGCCGGGCATTTGCTGGGTTATGTCCATTCTATTAAAGAGGAGCTGGACCAACCGGGGTTTGAAGACTACGGATTGGCCGATCTGGTTGGGAAAACCGGGTTGGAAAAGACATATGAAACGTTTTTGCGGGGTCAAAATGGGTATAAGCAGGTTGAGGTCACCGCTAAAAACAAGCCGGTTCGGCCTGGGCTCACTGTACCCGCAATCACAGGGAGCAAACTGCATCTGACCCTTGACCTTACACTTCAGCAAACGATGGAAACAGCTTTTGACCAAACTTTAGAGAAGGTGCAGAAGAAGTATCCTAAGGCCAAAGCCGGAGCGGCGGTGCTTTTGGATGTAAAGACAGGGAAAGTATTGGCAATGACCAGCAGGCCTGCTTTAAACCCGGATGACTTTAACGGTAAACCGATGAATCAGGACCAGGCGGATTATTATTTTCGGGATGATCCTACCGCTTTAAGGAACAGGGCTATTCAGGGCAGTTACGTGCCTGGTTCTATTTTTAAACCAATTATTGCGCTGGCGGCGTTGGAATCAGGGAATGTTCAACCTCTGGATTTGGTCACGTGTACGGGGAAGTATTGGTATTCACCCTATATCAAATGCACCGGCGTACATGGAAGGCAAAACTTATACCAGGGTATGGCTAATTCTTGTAATGTCTTTTTCCAGGAGATGGCGCGCCGGGCCGGTATGGACCAGATAAGCAAAGTAGGGATGGAGTTTGGCTTAGGGCAGTTTACGGGGATTGATCTGCCTTTTGAAACCACCGGGCTTTTACCAAGCCTGGACTGGCAGCAGAAAGAATTTGCTCAACGGGCGGATAAAATCAATAAACAGATTGATGATAAAATTTCTTCTATCGAACAGGAGTACCAACCCAAATTGATTAATGCTGCGGATGAAAAAGAAAAAAAGAAGCTGCAGGCGGAGTTGAACAGTAAGAAAAACATCTGGGAGCAGGAAAGAAAAATACAATTAGCGCACTATACCCAGTGGCATGATTATGATACTTATAATACAGGGATTGGTCAGGGTTATAACCAGTACAGCATAATTGAACTGGCAAATTATGTAGCAACTCTCGCCAACGGCGGGAAACGTTACAAACCATATACGGTGGATCACATCGTTTCTCCGGACGGGAGTGTGCTCAAACAGTACGAACCCCAGTTGGTGTCTACTTCTACCGTTTCCCCTTTAAATATCAAAGAAGTGCAAAAAGCTATGATGGCTGTTACTGATCCTGGAGGAACAGCGTATTCTCTGTTTAAGCATTTTCCCGCGACTATTAAAGTGGCGGCTAAAACCGGGACTGCTCAACCGGGAAGGGTCGGGTATGTCAAGAATAAGGATTATGACGGATTATTTATCGCCTTTGCCCCTGCTGATGATCCCCAAATCGCTTTCGCCGGGGTAATAGAATACGGCTGGAGCGGGAGCGGCTCCATCGGGCTGGTGGCGAAAGCCCTTTTTGAACAGTATTTCGGGATCGCTTCTACCGAACTGCAGCCGAGTCAGGCCTCTACAGACCAACCCGGGACGGTAAACAGCCGGGATAATCCTCCGCCCGAAGTAAACACAGTACCGGAAACGAATACTACTGAACAACCGGTTTTACCGGAAGATACAGGAACGCAGGAAACAGGACAGGGAACTGCAAGTCCGCAAGAAATAGGACAAGGGGCTGCAAGTCCGTAGAAATTGTCGCATATGAGCAAAAAAACGGGGAAAAATCCCTGTTTTTTTGCTTTTACGCGGCAGGGATTTGCTGTTTCTATAGAGAATTTAGAATAAGTCAAAACGATAATAACGGACAGAAATAACCACAAGGGGGGATTCATCCGGGGTATGAAAAAGGACGCCATAACATTTAAAGGAAGCAGGGAAGGATTGATCGTTCTTTGCGATGAAGCGGCGCTTTGGGATGAAATTTTGGACAGTCTGAAGAAGCGTTTACAGGGGAGGGAAGGTATATTTTTTGAGGGCGCCAGCGTGGTGATAGATACAGGCAGCCGGATCCTTTCAACGGAACAGGTAAGCGCTTTATGGGGGATCTTTCATGAGAACGGCGTCAGTGTAAAAACGATCAAAACCGGTATGGAGAAGGAAGCCCCGGGGAATGGCCGGCTCAGTCCCTTGAGCAAAGAGAGGGAAGCTTTGGATAAGGACTCTATTAGCGATCTTCCGACCCTGGTGATTCGGCGTAATATTCGTTCCGGACAGGACATATCCTTTCATGGGAATATTGTGATTTTTGGTGATGTCAAACCGGGCGCGGAGATAACAGCTTCCGGCTTTGTTCTGGTATTAGGGGATCTTAGGGGAACGGTCCATGCCGGCGCCGCAGGGGATGCCCAGGCTTGGGTGAGCGCTTTTCTTCTCCAGCCGACTCAGTTGCGCATCGCTGATCATATTACCCGTGCGCCGGAAGAGGAGCCGACAGAACCGGAGTTAGCCCGTATCATTGGGAAGGCCATTGTGGTATCCGGTGTAAAGGATATGCAGAAATACTTTAAGTTTAATGGGAGGAATTAAAGGATGGGAGAAGTAATTGTCATAACCTCTGGCAAAGGGGGTGTTGGTAAAACAACTACAACGGCTAATATTGGTACGGCGCTGGCTTCGATGGATCAAAAGGTTGTTTTAATCGATACGGATATTGGCCTGAGAAATCTGGATGTGATTTTAGGCCTGGAAAACAGGATCGTTTATGATCTGGTAGACGTTACCCACGGAAACTGCCGTTTGAAGCAGGCGCTTATAAGGGATAAAAGGTTTGAGAATCTGACGCTTCTACCGGCTGCCCAGACAAAAGATAAAACGTCTGTTACTCCTGAACAAATGAAGACCCTTTGTGAACAATTGAAACAGGAATTCGATTATATTATCATCGACTGCCCGGCCGGTATCGAGCAAGGCTTTCGAAATGCTATTGCCGGCGCGGATAAAGCTCTGGTAGTGGCTACTCCGGAAGTAGCTTCAGTGCGGGATGCCGACCGGATCATCGGGCTCTTGGAAGCCGCCGAATTAAGGAACCCCCGCTTAATTATCAACCGGCTCCGTCCTGTGATGGTAAAACAGGGGGATATGATGGATATCAATGATATTATTGATATTCTGGCTATTGAATTATTAGGGGTTGTTCCGGAAGACGAGATGATTCTTGTTTCCACCAATAAGGGAGAACCGGTGGTTCTGGATCTAAACTCGCTAGCGGGACAGGCTTACCGTAATATTGCCAAAAGGATTATCGGTGAAGATGTTCCATTGATTACTATGGAAGCGCAGGATAGTTTTTTTGAAAAGTTTAAAAAAATACTGGGCTTTAAGAGATGAGTAAAGGGGGCGGTATCATGGATTTATTCAGTAAAATAATGGGTAAAGAAACTTCTTCCAGCAAAAATATCGCCAAGGAAAGGCTGCGTCTGGTGCTGGTTCATGATCGCAGCAGCGTTTCTCCTGAATTGCTGGAGAATTTAAAAGAAGACATTCTCAAAGTTATATCCGGTTATATGGATATTGATCGAAAGGGAACAGAGGTTACTTTAAATTCTGATGAAAAATCAGTGGCGCTTGTGGCCAGTATTCCTGTCATCAAAATCAATCGTGTGGCTTCCAGGAATGCATTGTAGCTGGGATAAATTGCTGGTATGAAATACTCCCTTTCCTTTGCGAAAATGCTTCTGGAGATCTGTTTTTCAGGGTATAATGTTTAAAAGGAAGGGGTTGTATTTCATGCGGTTTTCTAAGACTATTAAAAGCGTTGATTATATACTTATGGCTGCAGTCATACTCATCCTTGTGATGGGTTTATTTGTTTTACATAGTGCGACGATAAACGCCAGTGTAAAATACAATACCAATTACGTATATAAGCAAATAGCCTGGGCAATCATCGGACTGGGGGCTTTTTCCATATTACTGTTTATCGACTACCGCAAATTGCCCAAATACGGCCTTTGGATCTATGCCCTGAATCTTTTTTTGCTTTTAGCAGTTCTGGTATTTGGGAAGGAAACCAAAGGGGCGCAGGCCTGGATTCCCATTGGTCCGTATAAGCTTCAACCGGCGGAAATCGTTAAAACGCTCCTGATCCTTGGCTTGGCACAATTTCTCACTCCCCGTGTGGGGAAGCTGAATAGATTTATAGATTTGATCCCGGTTTTTCTATATGTGGGGATTCCTTTGCTCCTGATCCTCAAGCAGCCTGATTTGGGGACAGGCCTAGTCTATGTAGCCATCATGCTTGGGATGTTGTTGGTCGCAGGCGCCCCGCCTGGGAAACTGTTTCTGCTGCTCTTTGGCGGGATCGCCGTCATTAGTTTTTTCATCTACGGCTATTATACCTGGGGTTGGTGGCTGCCCCTCAAAGACTACCAGCTCATGCGGCTTGTCGTTTTTGTCAACCCGATGGTCGATCCCCGCGGGTGGGGATGGAATGTGATCCAATCACAGATCGCCGTAGGCTCGGGAGGACTCTTCGGTAAGGGGTGGGGGATGGGCTCCCAGACTAAAGGGGAATTTTTGCCGGAACAATGGACTGATTTTATCTTCAGCGTCCTCGGAGAGGAATTTGGTTTTATCGGGGCGACTATTCTGCTGATCCTCTTTTTTGTCGTCCTTTACCGGGGTATTAAAATTGCCTCCCATTCAAAAGACGTCTATGGCACTCTTATCTCTGTGGGCGTATTGTCTATGTTCGGTTTTCATATCCTGCAGAATATTGGGATGACCATCGGGATTATGCCTATTACCGGCATTCCGCTGCCTTTTGTAAGCTATGGAGGGAGTTCGCTCTTGGCTAATATGATTGCCTTGGGACTTTTGATGAATGTGCATGTGAACCATGAGCAGATTCTGTTTTAGATGCTCACGACCGCAGACGCCCAAGGTTTAGATGAAACAGCGATCCTTCTTTGCATAACTTTGCCAGAAATGTGAAAAGATATAGCTGAACATTTTGTTATAATGCAAAGGAGGTCAGAATATGGTTTGTAAAGAATGCCAGGAGTGCATGTCGTTTAAGACTAATGATTGTTCGGGTTCCGCAGAATTCAACAAGGATGATTGCGGAGAGATCATGAAGAAAAAGAAGAAAACTGATACAGATGGATGCCACTAAACTACGTTGATGTAGGGAACGAAAAAAATAACGGCAAAAAGCCTCCGCGAACTCAAATGGCGAGTTTGCGGAGGCTTTTTTGCACGGGGCGGTCATTAAAAAGAAATACTTCAGAATAATTGATAAAATTTAGAGGAACTATAAAAAAATAGAAGAATAAACAATAATTAAGATATAATATGACGATAAAATAGGGGAGGATCATGGCAGATATTTTTCAAGTTGAACGCCAGTTATATATCCTGTCTAGGTTATCCGAAAGCCGCAGAGGATTTACGATTGAAGAAATATTGAACAGCCTTCATAAAATGGGGGTCGATATAAGTCGCAAGACGATGTATATGAGGAAGAGAGAAATGGCCAGACCGTATACTTGGCTAAAAAATACGGCGTCCAGCATGTCACTTTTTCGATTTCAGAATTACTCTCTATTCATTGCCAGAGAAGTGCTTAACTCCTACAGATACTTGGATGTGGGGGCCACGGCAGCAAAAATCATTGAGAGGATCATGGCATCTATGCCTCAAATCAACAAAATCTATCTTGATACTCTGAACAATTTACTGAAAGTTAATGTAACAGAAATCAATCCAGAGGGTGAATGATTAGCTATAGTATGTCTAGGGTGGGTGATATGATATACAATATTAAGATGCAAAGTGGAGGTAGAATGAGAGCGAAAAACGATTTTTTTATCGCACATATCCGAAAATCTGATAAAACTGAGCAAGGTGTTTTTGAACATAACGATAATGTTGCTGATTTTGCTTTTTCTTTAGGTAAACGGTATGGGGTGGAACATATTGCTAAAATTGTAGGTCGCCATCATGATGATGGTAAAAATACTGAGAAGTTTCTAACCTATCTCAGGGATGCGGCAGAAGGGAAGCCAGTAGTTCGCGGCTCAGTCACACATTCTACGCATGGTGCTGTTTTAGTGGACAAATTTGCGTTCTCCGGTAATTTACACTCGCGATTAGCATCCGAAATAATTCGAACTACTATTATGAGCCACCACGGTTTAAGGGATGGTCTTTCAATGGATGGTAAGCTGGTATTTACAGAAGCCGCAAAGAAAATTACAGATTCATTTACTGCAGCCGAAGAATATGTTTGTAGTTATTATGGCAAGAACATCCTAGAAAAAGAATTCGCGAATGCCATAGATAATGCAAAAACGATTCGGAATAAAATCAAGGATTTCCGGTGTAAAGAAAAGAATGCTGGTTCTCCACACTTCTATTTGTCTATGTACATACGCTTACTGACCTCAATTTTAATAGATGCTGACCGTACTGACACGGCTTGCTTTGAAGATTCTATTCCGCTTCCCCAATTCAAGCCAAAAGAAGATATGAAAATTATCTGGCATCGATTAAGGAATAATTACGAGAATAAGCTATTGGAACTACCAAAAAAGAAGAAACCTTCAGTACTTGACATATTTAGAAAAGAAATATCAGAGTTCTGCGCGGGTTTTGATAAAGGAGAATCCGGGATTTTCAGGCTCGTTGTGCCTTGCGGAGCGGGAAAGACGCTTTCTTCCTTAAGATATGCCTTGAATGCGGCGGAGAAATACGGGAAAAAGCATATTTTCTATATAGCGCCATTCAATTCAATTTTAGAGCAAAATGCAGCCGAGATACGTGACTATATTGGTGACAGAGAGGCAGTACTTGAACACCATTCAAACATCATTTTTGATAATGACGAAACAGAGGAAGGGAAACGGTATCGCCTGCTGACAGAAAATTGGCGAGATTCTCCGATAATCGCAACGACGGCGGTCCAATTTTTAAACACGCTCTTTGCTTCCAGTACTTCATGTGTACGGCGCATGCAGACTCTGGGCGACTCGGTGATTATTTTAGATGAGATTCAAGCTCTGCCCATCAAAGTGTTGAAACTATTCAATGCAGCGATGAATTATCTGGCGTATTTCTGCCACTCATCGGTCATCCTTTGTTCTGCAACTCAGCCTTTGTTAGACAAGTTAGACAGATATAGAATACTACCTCCAGTAAAAATACTCGAAAATGAAGGAAAATACGATGATGCTTTTCGGCGGGTGCAGATTAAGGATTGCACTAGCTGGGTCGGTATGTCTTATACGGAAGTGGCGGATTTTATCTTGGCAGAGGTGGAAAGCGCACGATCCGTACTCACAGTCGTTAATACCAAAAAATGCGCCCGTGGGGTGTTTACGCAATTAAGGTCAAAAGTCGATGGTTCGTATCTTCTTTTTCACCTAACTACCAATATGTGCGCGGCCCATCGAAAAAAAGTGCTCGATAAAATAAGAGTGAATCTCTCAGACAGTAGTTATAAAGGCAAAATTATCTGCATAAGTACATCGTTGATAGAGGCGGGCGTTGATGTTTCCTTTGAGCGGGTCGTTCGTTCTTTGACAGGGCTGGACAGTATAGTGCAGGCTGCTGGGCGTTGTAATCGCAACTGCGAAAAAGATTGCGGCAGGGTATCAATCATCAACATTCGGGAAGAGGCCGTATCGTCACTTGGAAATATCACAAAGGCGCAGGAAGCAACGCGGGATTTGTTGTATAACATCAAGGCCAATCCGGATAACTACCCTGGAGGCATTTTATCAAAGTCCGCGATGGACGAATATTATGCGAGGTATTTCAAACCTTTACAGAAACAAATGGAGTATCCTCTGAAGGATGATCCAGAGCATACCATTATCGATCTGCTTACTGAAGATCCAGCCCGGTGTAAGCGCTTTGAAGCACAGGGAGGGAATGCGAAAACTGTTATGCTGAAACAGTCGTTCAAAAAGGCAGGGGATGAATTTTCCGTAATAGATGACAGAGGAAAAATAGACGTTATCGTAGATTATGATGACATAGCCGCGGAAGCGCTTCGTAAACTAAAAGCTGCAAAAACACTGCGCGAAAAGCAAGCCGCGTTGCGAAGTTTGCAGCGTTATACCGTACAACTGAGAGAAAACAATCTGAAAAAACTGGATGCCGTTTTGCAGCCTTTTGAGAGCGGAGTGTATATCCTGGACCGAATATTCTATGACGAGGATTTCGGCGTAAATGATTCCGGCGAACTGCCGGTTGAAATGTTTATCATCTGAAAGGAGGTGTCCAACGATGGATAAGAAAAGAAACACAATAGAGTTTTCGGTCAGCGGAAACAGAGCCCTTTTTTCTGACCCTGTTACCCGTGTAGGGGGCGAAAAGACAAGCTATTATGTTCCTACTTATGAGGCGCTGAAGGGGATTTTATCTTCTATATACTGGAAGCCGACCATCATCTGGATTATCGACGCCGTGCGTGTAATGAATATTATTCAGACGGCGTCAGAAGGTATCCGCACATTGAACTATAACGGCGGTAATGATCTTTCAATATATACCTATTTGAAGGATGTCCGCTATCAAGTCCGGGCGCATTTTGTTTGGAACGAAAACAGGCCGGAACTGTCAGATGACCGCAATGAGCACAAGCACCATAACATCGCACGCCGCATGATTGAACGCGGCGGCAGACGGGATATTTTTCTTGGTACGCGGGAGTGCCAGGGAGATGTTGAGCCCTGCGTGTTTAGTGAAGGCTCCGGTGTCTATGATAGCGTTGGAGAGTTAGACCTGGGGTATATGTTCCATGGCTTCACCTATGCTGATGAGGCGGTCAGGGAGTCAGAGAAGGGACGCATGAGCGTACGCTTTCATCACGTTGTAATGAAAAAAGGAACTATTGAATTTCCGGCTCCGGAGGATATATCTGAAAAAGACAGACGCATTTTGCACGAAATGCCTGTTAAGCCTTTCGGAGAAAAATTTAATAATTTTGTTGGTCTTAAAGAATTTTCGGCAGAGGAGGTGGGTGAATGAGTTGGATATCCTCTCTTTGCGCATTATACGATGTCAACGCACAGCGTGCTGGTGAAGTTGAGAATTGGAGTCGTGGCGGAAAAACGTATCCACTGATGCTGTTACCGCTTAGCCATACAACTGTTCGGGCGCGTATAGAAATTACATTGGACCAGGACGGCAATTTTCTTGACGCACACGCTCTTCAAAAAGAAGAGTTCTCTGAAACGATTGCTCCTTCTACAGAGGAAGCCATGTCGCGCACAAGTACGACCATAGCGCCGTACCCACTGTTTGACGGGCTGAAGTATGTAGCGGGAGACTTTCTTGACTATGTAAAGATTGATCTGGACAAGCAGAAAAAGATTGATGATACACAAAAAAATATTACTGAATGCTTCCCGAAATATATTGATTCTCTTGGCAGATGGTGCTCGTCTGAATTTGCGCATCCGAAAGTTTGTGCAGTCTATCAATACTTGTCCGGAAAGACACTTATGAGAGACTTGATTGAGCATGGCATCATTACGCTTGATGAAAAAGGATTGGCCTCGAGCAAGCAAAAGATAAATGGCGATGAACTGCCGAAAGCGACAGTCCGCTTCCGGGTACGGACGAGAAAGACAGTTGATGCTTCCGCTATGCTAAATGACGCTGATAATGTTTACGATAGTGCGATCTGGCTGGATAAAACTGTACAGCAAAGCTTTATTGATTTCTATGCCTCACTCCAAGCTACCGAAGATTTGTGCTATCTGAGCGGAGAAATCACGCGGACATCGTCGCTTCACCCCAAGAAAATCCGTTATGACGGCGATGGTACAAAGTTGATTTCGGCTAATGATGATGAGAATTTTTCGTATCGAGGACGGTTTAACACCAAAGACAAGAAGACCGGCTTTAACGAGGCTCTGTCGATAGGTTATAAAACTTCGCAAAAAGCTCACAATGCCTTGAAATGGATCATTCGCAGACAAGGCTTCACGCGCGGCGGTGTGTACGTAGTAACGTGGGAAAGCACGCTGAATGACCTGCCTGCCTTTTATGAGAGAGCTGCCAATATTATAAATGCTTTGCCGGAAGACACGGATGAGATTGAACCGACAGAAGATACGCTTTTTGAAGATGACGATCCTTTCAATACTGATACAAATTATGCGACCGCTAAAGAACTGAATGCTGCCTTTAACGGATATGCCTCAAAACTAAACGACACCTCACTCATGACTGTGCTTGCACTTGACAGCGCAACTCCCGGTAGACTGGCAATAACCTATTATAAAAATCTGGCGTCATCCCGCTACCTTGATAATATTAGGACGTGGCATGAAAGCTGTTGTTGGAAACATCAATATTGGAAAGACCAGAAAATTCATATCTATGAAGGTATGGCCTCCATCAGCGATATTGCTCATGCCGTATACGGCACAGAGCAAAATAAAAAATTAGTTCTGCGTACCAATAAAGATGGTAAAAACCCCATGCTGATATCAGCTTTTGACAGATTACGACCGTGTATTATAGACGGTGCCGCAATACCAAAGGACATGGTTCGCGCCGCGGTCATAAAAGCGTCTAATCCGTTAGCCTATGAAGTAAACCGCAATTACCTTAAAGTCCTGCATATCGCTTGTTCTCTGGTGAAGAGAATGTACTGGGAGAAAATGCAGAAAAAAGAAACGGGAGGAGTGGTTTTCAGTATGGAACTTGACACAAGCAATAAGGACAGAAGTTACCTTTACGGGAGGTTGCTGGCAATTGCTGAGCATATTGAACGACGCACCTATGAAAGAGGCGAAACACGATCTTCCAATGCGGAACGGTATATGCAAGCATTTGCGCAAAAACCGTTCCGGATATGGGCAACGATTCGACGCAATATTAATCCGTATTTGAATTCGCTGAAACCGGGGAGCCGTGAATATTATAAAAATCTATTCGCCGAAATCACTCGACTTTTTAATGAGGGCGACTTTGAATCAATAGCTACATTAGACGGGAAATACCTCCTCGGATATGACTGTCAACGCATGGCTTTGCGAGAGCATAAACTCATAGAAAACACAAGTGCATCGGAGAACAATATTGATGGAAATGAAAAGGAGGAATAAAGGAATGGGTATTTTAAAAAATAAAATTGACTTTGCGGCAATTATATCGGTAACACGGGCTAATATCAACGGTGATCCCCTCAATGGAAACCGTCCGCGTGAAGACTATGACGGACATGGAATTTTTTCCGACGTGGCGATCAAACGCAAGCTGCGCAATAGGCTTCAGGATTTGGGGGAGAGAATTTTTGTCCAATCGGATGACCGCTCTGATGATGGGAACAAGAGTTTGAAAGATCGTGCAGATAGCTGTACTGAATTAAATGCTGAAATTAATAAGGGGAAAAAAGAAAAGGGAAAAAAAGCTGATAAGGAAAAATGTGCTCAGATAGCTTGCCGAGAATGGTTTGACGTACGATCTTTCGGTCAAGTGTTTGCATTCAAAGGTGACGACGTTTCTATTGGTATTCGTGGTCCGGTATCTGTTCAGCAAGCAATCAGCGTCTCTCCTATCGATATTGTAGATATGCAGATCACCAAAAGTGTCAACAGCGAACCCGGAAAAGATAGCAAAGCATCTGATACGATGGGCATGAAGCATTATGTCAATTTTGGATTATATGTTATCCGTGGTAGTATCAATTGTCAGCTCGCGGAGAAGACGGGTTTTACGGAAGAAGATGCCGAAAAGCTGAAAGAGGCTCTTTGCTCGCTTTTTGAAAACGATGAATCTTCCGCGCGCCCCGCAGGGAGTTGTGAAGTTTGCAGCGTCTATTGGTGGAAACATAGTGAAAAAACACCCGAAGAAACATCGGCTTTTATTCAGCGATCTTTGGATATTACGCCAAAAAATGATACGCCACACTCATTCGACGATTTCGAAATTAATATTGACGCAACTAAATGTGTTCCGGAAATTTTGAAGCTTATTTGATGATTGACTAGAATCAAAAAATGATTTGAGGTATAAAATGTATAGCGAAGACTCACTCCTCCTCCTTTCCGGCATTCAGCACATGGCTTTCTGTGAGCGGCAGTGGGCACTCATCCATATCGAACAGGCTTGGGCAGAAAATGTTCGCACAGTGGAAGGCCAGCACCTACACGAACGTACTGACGACCCTTTTCTCAATGAAACGAGAAAAAATATCAGGGTCGTTAGAGCCATGCCAATTGTATCACATAAGCTTGGCCTGCGCGGTGTTGCGGATGTTGTTGAGTTTCAAAGAGAAGAAAAATACTTAGAAGGTATAACCATACAGCTTGAGAAGCGACGCGGGTGGTGGAAGCTTTATCCTGTCGAGTATAAGCGGGGACGACCGAAGTCCGACGACCGTGATGCAGTTCAGCTATGCGCCCAGGCGATATCGCTGGAGGAAATGTTAAAGATCAATATTAGCAGAGGCTTTCTCTTTTATGGACAAACAAAGCATCGGGTAGAAGTGTTATTAGATTCGGCTTTACGGGAGCGTGTCCAAGAATTATCTGCAAGGATGCATGAATTGTTCTCTGTAGGAATTACTCCCAAAGCAGAAAAAGGTAAACATTGTGCTCAGTGTTCACTGATTGAGATATGCCAGCCAGAACTTACGATGCGTCACAAATCAGTGGCAGGATATTTGTCACGCATGATGGAGGGAGAGGTGACAGATATTTGAGAAGACTGCTTAATACTCTTTATGTGACAATGCCTGACTCTTATCTTGCTTGCGACGGTGAAAATGTATTGATAAAGCTCAAGGATGAGATAAGGTTCCGAGTACCGGTGCATAACTTGGAAGGAATCGTCTGTTTCGGTTTTGCCGGGGCTAGTCCCGGATTAATGCATTTGTGCTGTGAAAGAGGAGTTGCCCTTTCATTCTTGACGGAATATGGCAAGTTTATGGGGCGTGTCACAGGCAAGGTATCCGGTAATGTCTTATTAAGGCGGAGTCAATACAGATGGTCGGATGATGAAGCAATTGCTACAAGATTGGCAAGACGTTTCATCCTTGCTAAGATCATAAACAGCCGAGCTGTTTTGCATCGTTTGCTGAGAGATCACCCGGAAGCTATAGACACTGATGCGATCACGAACACTATTAATAAAATGGCCTATATGGCGCGGCAGTTAGAAAAGGTTGAAAACCTAGATGAAATTAGAGGCATCGAAGGACAGGCGGCGAATCTGTATTTTCATGAATTCAATCAACTTATACTTTCGCAGAAAGAGGAATTCTGCCTAACAAGTAGAAATAGACGTCCGCCCTTGGATCGTATTAATGCGTTACTTTCATTTTTATATACTCTATTGGCCCATGAAGTAGCTGCTGCTCTTGAAAGCATCGGACTTGATCCCCAAGTTGGGTTTCTTCATAGAGATCGTCCAGGAAGAGCAAGTTTAGCTTTGGATTTGATGGAAGAGTTAAGACCTCACTTTGCGGATCGCTTGGTTGTGACGCTGATAAACCGTAATCAAATTTTAGCAAGTGGTTTTACTAAAAAGGAAAATGGAGCTATTCTTATGGATGATGAAACAAGAAAAGAGGTGTTGATTGCTTGGCAGAAGCGGAAACAGGAGGAAATTATCCATCCGTATTTAGAGGAAAAGGTTGCGTTAGGCTTAGTGCCTTATATTCAGGCTATGCTCCTGGCAAGGCATATCAGGGGCGATTTAGAGGATTATCCATCGTTTATTTGGAAATGAGGTATTCATAATGATGGTATTGATCACCTATGATGTTAATGTAACAACACCTGCAGGGAAAAGCCGCTTACGACGGGTTGCAAAACAATGCCAAAACAAAGGGCAAAGAGTCCAAAATTCAGTATTTGAGTGTCTTGTTGATCCGACGCAGTTTGCAGAATTGAAGCATCGGTTAGAGAGTATTATTGATCCACAAACGGATAGTCTGAGATACTACTTATTGGGAAGTAACTGGAAAAGGCATGTTGAACATTTCGGAGCGAAGGAAAACTATGATCCGGAAGGGGTACTTCTTATTGATGCGAACCCATAGTGACCACGAATTGTTCTAGAGATTCGCATACCAGTTATATCATGGGTTAACAGAAAAAAATCTTAAAAAAATTCTTAAATCTATAATCCCAAACACATTCGCAAAACAAAGATTTAGAAGGCTTTGTTAATAATATTTTTTTATACCACAGTCGCACCCCGTAGGGGTGCGTGGATTGAAACATTTAGGTCGAGGTCATTTGTTATCCTCGCCAGTCGCACCCCGTAGGGGTGCGTGGATTGAAAC
>DHRG01000041.1 GCA_002408285.1 Peptococcaceae bacterium UBA5318
ATATCCCAATATTTCTTAACTGTAGTCCGATAGATTTCTAGTGTTCGAGCTACTTGTCGTTGTGAAAAGCCTTCACTTTTCATTAGCGTTTTGGGGGTGCGGACAAAATCCTGGACCTAATATAAAACCAGGGAGGTTCTGCATGTTTACCTATCAGAAAAGAATTAAGGCTGTCCAGTTATTAATACAGTACGATATGAGTTATGCAACAGTAATACGTGAACTAGGATACCCTTCAAAGGGAGCGCTTATCAACTGGTACAAAGAGTACATCAAAAATGGTGATCTTCATGAGGATTACATAAGAAAGTCAAAATACAGCGAAGAAGAACGTCAAAAGGCTGTTGCTTACTACTTGGAGCACGGCAAATGCATTTCCCGTACAGTTAGGATCCTAGGATATCCTAGTAGGCCTGAACTTGACGCTTGGATCAAGGAGCTGGCCCCTGACGAAAAGAAATATTGTCGGTCAGGAGGATTACAGATAAAATATACGCGTGAACAAAAAGAAAAAGCAGTCATTTCCTTGTGCTCAAGAAGCAAACCCGCTAAAGAGGTTGCCGATGAAATTGGAGTATCCCGTGAAGTCCTATATGATTGGAAAAGGCAGCTTTTAAAAGAAGGACGCGAACCAAAAATGGCAAAGAAAGATAAAAATTCAAACACATCAACTGATGTCAAACATAAAGAGCAAATAACCGATTTACTGGCTGAAAAAGAGCACCTGACCAAACAAGTAGATGAACTGCAAAAAGAAATTTACCGACTGCAGCTGGAGCGGGACATATTAGAAAAAGCCGCAGAAGTCATAAAAAAAGAAAAGGGCATTAGTCTTGCAACACTCACTAATCATGAAAAGGCCATAGTGATTAATGCCCTAAGAGGAAAATATCCTCTGAAGGATCTTCTTCAAATTCTTCATATGGCCAAAAGCAGCTATTGTTACCAAGCCTTTATCCTGAACCAAAGTGATAAATATGCTGACTTACGTAAAGAAGTAAAGAAAGCCTTTAATGAATCTTCCAGTCGTTACGGTTATCGCAGAATCCATTCTGTAATTAAATCATCTGGCACAGTCATATCAGAAAAGGTAATTCGCCGGATTATGAAGGAAGAGCGATTAATCGTACCCGGTATAAGGCGCAGGAAATACAGCTCATACAAAGGCGAAATTAGCCCGGAAGTCGCGAATGTTATTAATCGTGATTTCCATGCGGACAGGCCAAATGAAAAATGGCTAACTGATATAACGGAATTTCGTATCCCAGCCGGGAAAATATATCTGTCTCCCATAATTGATTGCTTCGATGGGCTGCCAGTAAGTTGGACCATTGGAACATCACCAGATGCGGAATTAGTTAATAGAATGCTTGATGAGGCACTCTCTGTACTTAAAGAGGGTGAGCATCCCGTAATTCATACAGACCGTGGCAGCCATTATCGTTGGCCGGGTTGGATAGAACGAGTGGAAAAGGCTCAACTGACACGCTCGATGTCAGAGAAAGGATGTTCGCCTGATAACTCCGCTTGTGAAGGCTTCTTTGGCAGACTCAAAAATGAGATGTTTTACAATCGCCACTGGACTGGTATTACAATAAATCAGTTTATAGAGCAACTCGATGAATATATAAAGTGGTATTCATCAGAACGGATCAAGTTATCGCTAGGTGGAATGAGTCCTTTAAATTACAGAAGAAGTCTGGGGTTGGCTGTTTAAGGTCCAAGAAAACGTCCGCGCCCCCTTCCGAGATGCTGACATATTTCAGTCATTGAAAGCCACCTATTTTCAGCTTCACCCATGATAATCTCCCTTCTGGCAAAGAAACAACGTCTGTATGTATTTACCATGTTCTTTATTATACATTCAAAAACGACAAAGAGTAATACGATTTATAAATAATAATTGAGTTTTAATATGTTTTATGTTGATTTACTTTGGATAATACGGGTGGCATATTCCATTGCCAGAACTATTATAGACAAATATTCCCTAGCTTTATAAAGAAAAAGAGAACATAAGCACACCCCAGGTTTACCGCCGTGGTTATTTTCCCATCCCTCCTCTCTGATTGGCCGGGGCAATTACCTTTGATATTTCTGTTTTCTCCTTTACACGCAAAAAAGTCGCTTGCCTTATCCAGTGAATAAAACAAATGGCTTTCCGCAAAATTGTTTTATAAAAAAAGAATGTCAGCGAAACTAACATCCTTTTCCTTTGCATATCGGCGCTTATTTTTTTTTAACTCCATAAAACACTGCTTCTGAAATATGTAGGTGTTATG
This sequence comes from Peptococcaceae bacterium UBA5318, assembly GCA_002408285.1. GTDB lineage: Bacteria > Bacillota > Peptococcia > DRI-13 > UBA5318 > UBA5318. The sequence continues at coordinate 2,283 of DHRG01000041.1, forward strand.
CCGCTTTGAGCAATGATTTTGCAAGCTGCTACCAGTGACAACAGGAACTTGTACCCACGCTAGAGTAGCGGGGCAGGTGGAATTAAACGCCGGCAGACGATTCCTTGACATATACCGCCGCTATTTTGCCGAGGACTTCTTCTTTTGTCTGATTTCGAATTCCAAACTGTTTCAGGTCAACCTGTTCGGTTTCCATTGCGGAAAGGAATTCCGAAATATCCGCATAAACGCTGTCGGGAACCGTGACTTTTGTTTCTGGCGTCAGCAATACACTGAGACGAAATACATCGTTTTTATGCTTTCTGATGTTCTTGCTGTCTACGTTTTCTCCCGCCGCTTTGCGACCGGATAGGTCCAGCCATGCTTTTGCTTTGAGGGGAATGAGGTGGCCTGCGTCCAGAATGGAAATTCCGTCGATCAGCACCTTTCCGTCCAGCAGAAACCGGTAATAGTCGTTATCCATCAGTATCGCGGAAAGGCTGGATAGTTCATCATCCAGAGGCAACGGCGTCAGAACCGCGTCCTCCGGTAAGACGATGGCCTCGCTACGGCGTGAAAACAGCTCTATCATAAACGGAAAATCTCCGCTTTTCGGATTGATAAAGCGATAGAACTGCGGCTCTCCTGTGTTTTTTTTCTTGTGTTCATAGCCTCCGGCGATTATATACTCCCAAAACCGGATGCCAAATTCAGGAGTGAGGCTTTCGACGACCAGAACCATGTCGATGTCTCTGGTGGCGCGAAAATCCAAACCGTCTTCGCTCATCAGCAAATTACAGGCTGTACCGCCGATGATCGCGTACTGGTCGCTGTAACCGGCAAACCACTTCTTGAAGCTTTCAATTCCCGATACCATTTACCACACCTCCGTCAATATTTCATCCAGCATTTGTTCCACACGCTCATCCGCCACATCTTTCAGGCTGACGGCCAGAGACAGAGCATCCGCTTTGCCGTCTCCGCATATCAGGCGGGGGTCGTACTTCCATAGCTCCAGCGCGCATTGTTTTTCCGCGTCTATCAGACGCGCGCCGGCATTGGAGATGGCTTTTTCGGACTGCACCGTTCCCCAAACCTCCGGCATGGGCGGATTTAGCATACTCCTGTCCGCAATGGCGCTCAGTCCCGCACGGAACATCTCCGGCGTGATCACAGTCCGGCTGATATAGACGGTTTTCCGAACTGGGTTTATCAGATACGGTTTCGCCTTCTGATACAGGGCTTGCGGCGTCATATCCGAAACGAGCACCTTCTTTACGCCGTCGCTGTTTTTCGAGGCTAATCCTACTTGCGTCAGTTGATTGGCCGCGCGGGAAATAGTCATGGCCGAAAAACCGAACCACTTTGTCATGTCGCTCAGATACATCGGCTTATTTTTCCTTGTAATAAACGCGAAAAGAAGCATCTGCGCGGAGGGCTGAAGCTTTTCCAAAACCGGCGTGATTGCTGTTTCGCTGTCGCAACGGTCTTGAAGCTGGACGCCCATAAAGGGCAAATATATCTGTTTCCTCGGAATAACAAATGCGATTTTTGCTTCGATGAACGATGTTCGTCTCTGGCGGGTAATGGCAGGCAACTCGAATACGACCGGCCATTTACATATCTCGCGCAGCCGCTTTAAGTGTTTTTTAATTACGTTGATGGCGCTGAGTTCAGTGGCAGGCTTCAGAAACAGGCACTGTGTACCGCCGATGCTGACAGCTTCAAAGCGGTATTCGTTCAGCAGGAAATGCGGCAGTTTGTCTGCCTGCTTCCATTCAGCGCGCGCTACGTTAACGCCAAGTGTTTCTGTGATATATTCCATTGGCTCGCCTCCTTTTAACTCAACAATAATATTATAACCAAAAGAAAGTTAAATATCAACAAATGAGTTAAAGTCTTTTTGAGACGGTCAGCAAAATAACGGCGCGGACAGCCTATCAAAACAGGTTACCCGACTTATTCTGCTGCTGCGTTTTTGCGTTGCCTTCGGCGTGTCACGGTAACAGAGACGAACGCAGACCATATGTAGGCATTATGCCGGTTTTAAGCAACATAATTTTACGAAGCTGTCACCAGTCACATGTCCTGTATATTTATATATGAAAAGAGGACATGAGCAAAAACCCCATATCCTCTTGTTCATTCCATATTTTATTATTGCTAAACCTGTACTTTTAGCTCTTGCCGGTACTGGGCGTAATGGTCGCTTAACACATACTCGATAACCCATACTTTAGGTATCCTGTAGGTACTGCGGATGAAAAAATACTTTATATGTTTTCCGTGCAAGATCTTTCGTGCCGTGGTTTCTCCAATGCCGCCCAACATAGCTCTGAATTCATCCAGTGTAACGACATCAGGATACGGCTCAAAAAGCTGCTCGTAATATTCTTGATTTTTCACAGTCATCAACTCCTAAAAATATTTGTCAATGGTAGGATGACTGTTACAATATTGGTTTTTGATTACTACACGTTCGACGTTCTGACGGCAGACAGTCCGGATATCCCTCCTGCATATCCCTCCAATATCCCTCCAACGTCCAAAATTGATGTCAAAACCGCTCTTTTGAGAGAGCCTTGGAGTGACGTGGGTTTCTGGGTTTTAAGTGCCGCAAACCCGCATTATACAAGGTTTTTGGGGGTCCGAAAATTCCGGTAGAGTACGTTGTATTCCCGATGCTTCCGGTGATATTGAGGGACTCAAAATGCGGCGGATAACTTCCATGCCGGTTCGACTCCGGCCATCGGCACCAGCAATAATTGCCCTTGAATCGCGATACAAGCGGATTCAAGGGCTTTTTCTTTTCTTGCGGCGCCTTCCTGTTTGCCGTCCCGCATACCGTCACATAATACATTTAGAGCATATAAGCTAAATATAATTATCAGTAGCCACATACCGTATCTATCTTATCTGGTTACCAGTCTATATTAGCAGAGAGACTATATAAGATACTATAACTGCACCTAAGATGCTAACAATCCAAAAGAATATGGAATGGATCTGCTTGGAGCGACTATAAAGTAAAATAACTGATAAAAGCAAAAAGAATAATAATAAAAAGACTGCTACCGACAACAAATTGAACGAAACATCAAAATTCAATCAAGAACCTCCTTTACAATGATAATAATTCATGAATGATTTTATTAAAGCATCCCTTCGGTGATAAACCCATGATATTATGAGCTTGAGAACTATCATAATTCTGTTGCGTAAGTTGTTTCTGTATTAGAGGAAGTATCCTGGTTTGGCCAAATAACCTTGGTTTCATACATATTTTGCAGAGTTTGCTCTGGTATGTGTGCCAACGCTTCTGGGTATACGGCTTTTACCAGTTCTCCAAAGCTTATGTCGGTATTATACAAACGATTTAGCGCTTTGAGTTGTATTTCATTAGCAGTTGCCCTGAAATGGCCATTACTACCATCATTCAACTTGGGAGCATCCGGTTTGGGAATATTCTCCGCAGCAAAAGCGGATACAGCCGTTCCGACAATACAAATTGCAAGGACTGCTACAACAGCAAAAGCCGCAATATGTCTCTTAGTTTTCTTAACGTTTAACAACATGGTTAATCTCCTTTCTATGTGCTTCCTGCTCTCGCATAGTGAAGAACAGAAGTCCGTTTTATGCTGGCATGTATGTCCAGCGTATTTAAGATAGCTTCGCCATAACGTTTTCTTTCCCCATGGGACATTTCCGATGCCAACACCTCGTCACAGGACAACTCACACCATGTGTTTACATCCTTACGGAGAAAATGGGCTAAGGGGTTAAACCAGTGCAAGGTCCCCACAGCTAAAGCAAGCATTTTCACCCATAAGTCCTTTCGTTTCAGGTGAGTAAGCTCATGGGTCAATACCAGCTTAAAGTCAATTTCCTGCATTTTTAAGGTTGGCAGCAATATCATGGGACGAAACAGCCCCACTATCATAGGGCATGCAATTTTACAATTTTGCATGAGCTTTACTTCGCGGTGAATACCCAGTACCGTTTTACATGAGGAAAGAAAGACGGCGGCTTCGGCATCCTTCGGTACGGGAATGCTATCCGCCCAAAGCTCTTTAGTAAATCTACGATAGCAATAGAAATGCCATGCGGTAAAAACTATTGCTCCCACAAACCAAATGAGTAAAATTGCTTCCAGCACTTCAGGAGACAAATGCTTTTCATACATCGTGTCCATAAAACTGTTTGACCTTAATGCTTCTTGTATAGTCGGCAATCCGGAATGATAATTTTTGATAGCAGACAGCAACAGAAAAAGTTTCCCAACAAAGAGCGAAACAGGCACGAGAAAAAAGGTTATCGCCATCTTCCCCATGCTGTATTGCCACTTTGCAGGAAAGATTTTCTTCGTTACAGGCTGAAACAGCAGCATTAACCCGACAACCACACTTCCCGCAACGGACATGGCAAGCAGATTTGAAAACAGACTACCCATTTACCTCACCTGCCTTTTTTGCAAACCAGCGCCTGAGTTCAGCCAATTCGTCCTTTGTCAATTTCTTACCATCGTAAAGCGCCGTTAGAAAGTTTTTTACGGAACCCTCATATAGAGTGTCCAGTACGCTTTTTGCTTCTCTGCTCCTGTATTCCTCCGGGGAAATGCGGGGGGTGTAGGTGTTGGCGCGGCCCTGTTTGGTGGAATGCAGGACGCCCTTTTCAACCAACCTCGCCAGAAAGGTTGCTATGGTCTGCCCTTTCCATTCCTTTCCCTTGTTTCGTGCAAAAATGTCAAGCAGTTCACCTGACGTAATGGGCTGACCGGATTCCCAGATAATCTGCATCACTTCCATTTCAGTCTCGGATAGTTTTTGGAAATTAGCCATGGTGTACACCCCTCCGTTCCTTACCTCAGGTCTGCGGTAATTTCACTACGCCTGTGTAGTAGTTTAATTCTACTACACAGGCGTAGTTCAAGTCAAGGAAGAAAAAATTGCTATTATAGCTTATATAACTTTACTCAAGAACAGAAGCTACTTATCTCAAAATACCCGGCCTACCGAGAAAGGGCCAGTTTAACGGCTTCATCTCCCAATGCACTATTTAAATAAGATAAGGGAAACAACGACTTTGATTGTGATTTTAAAACTGCCAAATAAAAAGGTGTATTGAAGGGGGTCTTCAAGTGTTGGGATTTTCCCGCTACGCATTAATTGAAAATGATAAGCATTCGTTCCCGTTATGTTTTTTCATCAGTCAATACTTACCATGCCGCCGTATAATTGAAGAAATACAGCAGGGAATCAACCTTGGTGCCGCCAACATAAACCTCAAAGTGCAAATGCGGACCTGTGGATAATCCCGTGCTGCCTACGAAACCAATGCTTTGGCCCTGCGTCACCGTTTGTCCGACAGCGGCGCTCATGTGGGCGTAAAGAGTCTTATTGCTTTGCTTTTGCCGTGGTCGATGATGATGTAGTTCCCGTAGCCGCCCGCATCGTAAGCTGCGGTTGTGACCACGCCGTCCGCGGCAACCAGTATCGCCGTTCCGTATCCCGCCCCGATGTCGATACCGGTGTGGGTTTTGTAAATGCCCATGGGATGCAGCCTGGTGCTAAAGTAAGTTACATAGTCACTGGCGGCGCTGGACCAGATATAAAATCCCTCCGCAATAACCTCCGTTTCGTCCCCCAGGTGTCTCAATATAGAGCCCCCCATTGTCAAGACACATTTTTATTAAGAATAAGCTAAATGTGTCCCTCCTTTATTTAAGATGCCAATTTTAGTGAGTTCCGGTTGTAGAAATCCACGGGGCAT
>DHRG01000056.1 GCA_002408285.1 Peptococcaceae bacterium UBA5318
AATCATTTCGGGTTTCTTTTGTTGTCTAATGAAAAGGGGCTGTCGCAAAACGTTGATTTGAAAACGTAGGGCGACATGCCCCTTTTTCTGAGGGCGGGCCAATAATTGCATCAGATGGAGGTGAATTTTGCCGTTTAAGCCCTGTTTTGGGTACAGCAAAACAAGGGAAGACCTTTTCCCTGTGGATAACTTTTCAGTTTTTGATCAGGCCACTTGGGGAATATGTAAATAGGCTCCACAACGGTTGTTCTGAATTTTGTTGTGGAGTTTGTTTATGTTGAATGCTATAGCCAGCAGAATGCAGCTTTTTCATCATCGGGATGAAGGTGCCTGTATCGCTTCGTTCCGGAGAAACCATTACGCCCACGATGTATTCGGCGTCAACCGCCAGGGTGGTATTGTAGGCCGGTTTCAACTGGCCGTTTTTCATGTGGTCTTCTTTCATCCGCATGAAGGTGGCATCTCTGTCTGTCTTGGAAAAGCTGTTCCTCTCCCCGAAACTGTGATTGTAGTCGTCATGCCAATGCTCCCGATCAAATGATTGGATAGCACCACAATAATTTTCCTGGGTAATCCCCAAAATGTGCGCAAATTTCTTGACATTACCCATGACTATGAATGTCAACTAGAAACTGAGCCAGGCCCCGACACGAATTAAGCTTCTTTGTGCCGGGGCTAATTTTTGTCAATGCACCTGTTCATTAAGCGCTTATATTGAAAGAACCACTTGATTTAGATCAATAAGACACTTCTTTACCGAAATTAAGAAATATAATAATATTAAATAACTAGCGCTGTCAGGATGGGAGGCGATTGAAAGTGTCGGTAAATCAGGGAAGCTCGATCAGTAAGATAAAACAATATAGTTTTATTATTGAGTATGTATACCTCGCATACATGTGTATCTTGGTTATCAAGACTTTTCCCTCTACGATAAAATTAGGGCTGTACGTGCCATTATTAATTGATATTTTTTTGGCCTTAGCCTATAGCATTGTTATATATATGTACAGTGGAAAAGAGAAAATACCTACGAAAATTGAACTCCTAATGCGTATCATCTATTTAATCGTTGCCGGGAAGCTCCTTATTGAAACGAATAATCCTTCCGTGCACATTATTATTACTTTGCCTACGGTCATTATGGCCTTGCGGTATCCCATTAAGTACACGATCATGACAGCATTTATTACGACCCTTGTTGTTATTACAAGTCAACTGATTACTGCAACCCTGGAAGTAGATTATGTATTGATTTTATTAAGTTTCATTTGGGTTATAGGATTGTTGGTCAATGCTTCTATGGAGGTGGAACGCCAAGCGCAAGCGGAACGGTTAAAAATAGAATCTAAAGAAAAGCTGGCTGTAGTCGGACAGATGGCGGCGGGAATCGCCCATGAAGTGAGGAACCCGTTAACTACAATTAAAGGGTTTGTTCAACTTCTCTACAAATATAATGGAGTTAAGGATAGTGATGTTACCAAAAGCTACCTGGATATGATTGATAAAGAGATTACCAGAGTTAATGACTTGCTGAAGGAATTTCTGCAGTTTGCCAAACCCAATAAACCGCAGTTGGTTATGAGTAATATTAATAAAGCTATTTTAGAAATTGGTTTTCTTCTGGAAGCCCACTGCAGTAACAAAGGGATTAATATGAAATTTGATTTGACAGAAAATTTACCTTTAATTGAATGCGATTATAATCAGATCAAGCAGGTCATAATAAATATATCTTTTAATGCGATTGACGCGATGTTATTTAGCGGCAAAAAAGAACTGATGATACGTACCTCTAATGATCCAAAATATATTTGTATTGATATTAAAGATACCGGGTCCGGAATGACCGACGAACAAGTGAAGAAAATATTTGACCCCTTTTTTACTACAAAAGACACCGGCAGCGGACTTGGACTAAGCGTATGTTATTCAATCATTGAAAACCACCACGGAAAAATACTGGTTTTTTCACAACCGGCCCAAGGCACCAAAATTACAATTTTATTACCAAGGACGGATTAGGATTAGCTGCATTCATTTAATTATTTTACATATAATATCATATAATATTAAGAAGGAATTGTAGATTATTTGTAGAATATATAATAGCTGTTTTTGCATTGCCAGTATTTACATTGCAAGTAATTGTGGGGAGTGAAAACCTTGAAAACCTTGAAAAAAATCATGTTGCTAATGTGTTTTTCCATATTTATCATAACTGCTTGTGAAAATGGAACCCTGGACAAACCGGAATTAATCGATAAATTACTGGATGACACGATCACAGCAACACAAAATGTGATTAAGGAACATGACATTAAAAAAGCACGGGAGATATGGGGGCAAATATCAGAGTATGGGGTTAAGGCGAAAGAGCTTGAAAAAACTGAAATGGCGGAAGACCTGAATAAACTTGCGGCTACCTACGCGTATCTCATAGAATATTTTGAAACGAAAGATCCGGCAAAATTAGATACGTTTAATAAGAATTTTGATCTGGCAATTGAACAGCTTAAAGATCACGTAAGGAGCGCGAAAACTAAATAAGCCTTATCGAACGGACTTAGCTGCCTAAAATGATATTGGCAGCTTTTTTATACAAATCAGAGTTATGAAACGATAAGCAGGAAATCAGCAATATATGGCGAAATGTACAAGTTGGAGGTGGAATGTTTGAAAATACGTCGATGTCTTTTTTTATGTCTGTTAGCAGAAATGCTTGTGATAACAACTGCTTATTCCTTGGCTAACATAGAAAAAGAAAAGATGTCCCAAGCAGTCGGGACTGCCGGGGCTATTGAAATTGCGCATAACGGGAAGGATATCGCTATAAATGTTGTCGGCGAAACGTTAGTTGTGAATACTACGTCACCGCTTGTTAAAGACGTCCTGCAGGAAGCCCAGATTACTGTAGGACCCAATGACCGTGTTGTTCCCGGTTTAGATGAAGAAGCTGCCGATACAATTAAAGTGATACGGGTTGAAAAAATAAACGTCACAGAAGAAAAGGATATCCCATTTGAAATTGAAAGGAGAAATGACGGGAATCTTTTAAAAGGCCAACAGCAGATTATGCAACAAGGTAAAAAGGGTTTGGAAAAAAACAGCTACGAAGTTATCCTCGAAGATGGAAAAATGGCTGCCAAAAATCTGGTGGAAAGGGTTTTGGTGAAAAAGCCCGTATCCCAGATTGTTTTGGCAGGGACTAGTCAAACGGTTTCCAGAGGCAATCAAACCATTAACTTTGAAAAATCCCTGACAGTATCCGCTACCGCCTATACCCATACCGGGCAAAATACATATACGGGAATAGCGCCAAAAGTAGGAATTATCGCAGTCGATCCTAAAGTTATTCCGCTGGGAACCCGTATGTATATTGATGGCTATGGATATGCAACAGCCATGGATATTGGCGGAAGTATCAAAGGAAATAGAATTGATGTATTTTTCGATACCAAAGAAGAGTGCATGAAATGGGGACGAAAGAAAGTTCAGGTATTTATCTTAGCCAGGGAATAAGAAGAAATTGTATAACCTGAAAAACTATGATAAAATCTGATATATATTTGATATATATAAAAGTAAAGGCGCAGGCTATCCTGTGCCTTTACTGTATAGCTTGTTTTTGATTATTAAACTTCTATATTTGGAAAGGCGGTCAAGATATGTCAGGACATTCAAAATGGTCAACTATTAAACGTAAAAAAGGCAAAGCCGACGCGATAAAGGGTCAAATATTTACTAAGCTGGGACGGGAGATTATTGTTGCCGCAAGAATGGGGGGCGGCGTTCCCGACGCAAATTTCCGGCTTAAAATTGCGATTCAAAACGCTAAAGCAGCCAATATGCCTAACGAAAATATTCAGAGGGCTATTCAAAAGGGCGTCGGCAGCCAAGATTCAAGTAACTATGAAGAGCTGATATATGAAGGTTATGGTCCGGGCGGCGTAGCCATAATGGTAAATATTATGACTGATAACCGGAATCGTACGGCGGGGGAAATAAGACATATTTTCTCGAAATACGGCGGGAATATGGGTGAAACAGGCTGTGTCGGCTGGATGTTTCGGGAAAATGGAGTTTTGACCTTAAATAAAGAGGATGTAAAGTTATCCGAAGATGATTTTCTCATGCTGGCTTTGGATAAAGGAGCCGAGGATGTAAAATATGGGGATGAAGGAGAAATTGAGATCATAACGGCTCCTAAAGATTTTCAGATAGTCAAGGAAGCCTTTGAAAAAGAAGGATTTGAATTTACAAACGCTGTAATTGCCATGATCCCTGAAACCACTATGGAAATAAATGACCTGGAACAGGCCAGGCTATTGATTCGCTTAATGGATTACCTGGATGAACATGATGATGTGCAGAAAACTTATACAAATTTTGAGATATCAGACGATATTATCGAACAGTTATCCTAATCAAGTAATAGCGGGGGAGTACGTTTTTTTGGGCATGCGGTAGTATAAATTTAAAGAAAACAGGTCATATTATGGATAAACCTGGAAATAAAGAGGGCGATGGCAATTTTCACGAAATACAAGCATACTACTGTTTTGCTGATATTATTTGGTTTTTTAAGTTTTATCATTTTTTACCGTTATATGACACTCCTGCCAAAGGATATGGATGTACCGGAAGAAGCGCTTGTCATACCCGTTCAACAAATAATCCTTCCGGATTATCGGGTTGATGTGCTTGAAAAATATAGCCAGTGTGAAAAATATCAATTAAACTGTAGATATGAAACCACGCTGGAAGGAGCAGCCAGAACAGAACTGAATAATCAAAACGCAGCTGATTTATCGGAAAAGTATCCTGCCAGTGCAGGCTGGCAGATTGATTGGCAAAATAAACGTGTCGTTTTAGAGCATCTTCAACCGGGGTTATGTCCCGTCCACAAAAAAACATGGCATCTTGGGGAGGATGATAAAGGGGAGAGAGTCGCTATCTATTTAGGTCCTGCTGTAGCCAGCCAAGATGCGATGATGATAAAGGAAACGGATCTTGAACTCAAGGCTTTGCCGATTGCGGTGCGGGAAAAAATAACTCAAAGGGCCATAGAGTTTAATGACTGGGATGATCTGATTGCAACCCTTGATAGTTTTGCTGAAAATCACGAATGACCTAATCAGCCCTCAACGGAGGGCTCTTATTTTTTACAGCCGCAATAAACCCTCGCTTCTTGAAGGATTATCTGCATGTCGGGTCGAATTTAATTCAAGGATATGAGGTGAGATGTTTGATTATCTTAGGGATTGATCCCGGCATTGCGATAACAGGTTATGGAGTCGTTGAGCATCTGGGAAATAAGTACAGTATCAAAGAATACGGGGTAATTCAGAGCCCTAAAATGCAGCAGCTGCCGGAGCGGCTGTATGGTATTTTTACAGGACTCAGCCGGGTAATCGAGCAGCATCAACCGGACCATGTGGCGGTTGAAGAGCTTTTTTTCAATAAGAACGTCAAGACGGCTTTAATAGTAGGACAAGCGCGGGGAGTAGCGGTATTGACTGCTCATATGCAGGGGAAACCAATTTATGAGTATACTCCCTTACAGGTTAAACAGGCGGTTGTTGGGTATGGACGTGCTGATAAACAGCAGGTCCAGTTTATGGTGAAAGCGATACTGAATCTTGCGGAGATACCCAAGCCTGATGATGCTGCTGATGCGTTGGCTATAGCCATCTGTCATGGAAATTCCTGGGGCAATATACCGGAGAAATAGGAGGGGTTTTCTTGATTGATCTCATTCAGGGAGAAATAATAACCAAAGGCATGAATTATGTGGTGCTTCAGGCGGGGGGCATTGGATACCGCCTTTATGTTTCTTCTCTTACCATTTTGGCGCTGCCTCCCATCAAAGAAGAAGCCACATTGTATACATACCTTCATATCCGGGAAGACGAATTAAGCTTGTATGGGTTTTTAGATATAGAAGATAAAGAATTGTTCGTTACACTGCTCAGTGTTTCCGGTATCGGTCCTAAATTAGCTTTGACCGTTTTCTCCCGTTACAGGGCCGGTGAATTAAAAAAGATCATTTCAGTAGGCGATACGGCCTCCCTGATTAACATTTCCGGCATAGGTAAAAAAACAGCGGAAAGAATGGTTTTGGAGTTAAAAGACAAAGTAGGAAAGATAGGATCCGACGAACTTCCTCTTTCCAATGATAACGCGCCATCGGATATCCGGGGGCAGGCTATATCAGCCTTATTGGCTCTAGGCTATAGCTTGTCGGAGTCCCAAAAGGCCGTTCCTCATGCGCTCCCTGCCGGTAAGGCCGTAGCAGTGGAAGAATTGATCCGGAGCGCCTTAAAAACCATGGCAAAATATTAAAAGGGGAGGAAGCTCATGTCTGACGAAAGAATCGTTTCACCTGATCCGACCAGTGAAGAACATGAAGAAAAAAATTTACGCCCTACCCGTTTGCTGGATTACATCGGTCAGGATAAGATCAAAGAAAATCTGGCTGTCTTTATCGCCGCTGCCAGACAGCGAAAAGAAGCCCTTGATCATGTGCTGTTATACGGGCCTCCCGGTTTGGGAAAAACGACGTTAGCCAATATTATTGCCGCCGAAATGCATGCTCAAATCCGGGCAACTTCCGGACCGGCCATCGAAAGGGCCGGAGATCTGGCAGCTATTTTGACTAATCTACAACCCGGAGATGTGCTTTTTATAGATGAAATCCATCGCCTGAACCGGGTGGTGGAAGAAGTGCTTTATCCGGCTATGGAGGATTTTTGTTTAGATATCATCATTGGGAAAGGCCCCGCCGCCCGTTCCATACGGCTTGATTTACCGCCCTTCACTTTGATAGGGGCGACTACGAGGATAGGAAATCTAACAGCCCCGCTGCGGGACCGCTTTGGGGTGGTGAGCAGGCTGGAGTTTTATAACGATACCGATTTGGTAACCATTGTCGAAAGAGCGGCCCGTATTCTTCATATCGGGATTGAACCGGACGGCGCCAGAGAGATTGGGCGGAGAGCAAGGGGGACCCCCCGGATTGCCAACCGTTTGCTTAAACGGGTCCGTGATTACGCTCAAGTACAGGGAGAAAAGGTTATTCAGAGGGCCTTGGCCGACAAAGCTCTAAACCTTCTGGAGGTCGATCGTCTGGGTCTTGATGCTATTGACCGGCAAATGCTTTCCGCCGTTATCCTCAAATTTAACGGGGGGCCGGTAGGGGTAGAAACCCTGGCAGCCTCTATCAGTGAAGAAGTGACCACCATTGAGGACGTCTATGAACCTTATTTATTACAGCTTGGTTTTATCCAGCGCACGCCCCGGGGCCGGATTGCTACTCCCCTTGCTTATCAGCACCTGGGGATAAAATATGAGAATAAGAATGATAACGATATTGGGCTCTGGTAGGAGGTATGGGCATGAAGCTTCTCTTGCATTCTTGCTGTGGTCCCTGCAGTATTATCCCCCTTCAGGAATTAAAAGCTGAAGGACATGAGATCAGAGGTTTTTTTTACAACCCTAATATTCATCCCTATACCGAATTCCAAAAAAGGCTTGATACGTTCACGCGTTACGCGGCCAAAAAAGAAGTGCCGGTGATTTTAGATGAACAGTATCACCTGGAAGAGTATTTGCGGCAGATCGCTTTCCGGGAAGGGGAGCGCTGCCGTATTTGTTATGGGATGCGCCTCCAAAGGGCGGCCCAGATAGCGAAAAAGGGTGGATTTGAAGCGTTTACCACTACACTTTTGGTCAGCCCCTACCAAAAACATCAATTAATTGCGGATATCGGCGCCGCAATCGGGGAAGAAACAGGGGTTCCTTTTCTATACCGGGATTACCGTCCTCTGTACAAAGAAGGGGTGCGTATCTCCCGGGAAGAAGAAATGTATCGGCAGCCATACTGCGGTTGTATCTACAGTGAAAGAGAAAGATATCAGGCTAAGAAAAAGAAAGTCTTGGAAAATCAAGGCGGCGACCCCCATAAATATGATGATAATCCACGAATTTATTGATTAAGAGGTGATAGTATTGGAAGATGATTTACGCCAAGCTATTGCCCAAGTCCAACAGGGACAAGAAGAGGTTCGAGAGAAACTGTTAAAAAAATACCTCCCCTACATCCTGAAGATAACTGCCAGGTCTTGCAAGCGTTTTGTCAAGTTGGGAGAGGATGATGAGGTTTCTATCGCTCTGATGGCTTTCAGTGAGGCGCTGGATAAATATGATTTATATGCAAATACCTCTTTTTTCGCTTTTGCCGAATCTGTCCTCAAAAGGCGTCTGATAGATTATTTTCGCAAAATGGGTCAAGTCGTAAACGAAGTGCCCTGGTCTGCCCTGGGTGGCGATCATTATGATGGAGATGATATTTCTCACCAGTTGGATATCTTAACGTGGGAGCAGTCAAAAAGCCTCTTTTTTGAGGAGGAAATCCAAAAATTGAGGCGGGAAGAAATTATTTCGTACCAGAAGAAACTCCGGGAATATGGGATTACTTTGCAGGATCTGATTAAGGTTTCTCCAAAACACCAGGATGCCCGTGCCGGCGCTTTTCAAGTAGCACAAATCTTGTGTGCCAAGGAAGAGTATTTTCAATACTTAGAAAAGACCGGATCACTTCCATTAAAAGAATTGGCAATAGAGGTTACTGTAAGCCGTAAAACATTGGAAAGGCAGCGCAAGTATATCATAGCCCTGACTATCATTATCCGGGGGAATTACAGCTTTTTACAGGAGTATCTGGAAGGACTGAAGGGATGATATGGAATGGAAGAAAGAAAAAAAGGGATTGTCATGGAAACCGGCGGGGGAAATACTCTCGTCGTCCTCACACCCCAGGGCGAATTTATTAAGATCCCCTGGACTCTAAAGGATCTACCCGAAATAGGCAGTGAGGTTGAGTTTAGTCAAACAGCGGATAAGAAAAAATTTTTCTATTCCCATCAGTTTTTGGCTTTGGCGGCCTCTGTCATACTATTTTTTGCTTCTATACCTTTTTGGTCAGGGATGTTCTTGCCAGAGCCTGCTCAGGCGGTCACCTATGTGAGTATTGATATTAACCCCAGTATTGAATTAGGACTTGACGGCCATAACATGGTTGTTGAAGCGATGGGCTTAAATGCGGATGGCGACAAGATACTTCAGAAGATAAGCATAACCGGGCGCAATGTGCAGGAAGCCGTTGAAATGATTACAGACGAGGCGGTGCAAGAACAATATATTACTTCAGCCAAGAAAAATACGGTCTTCATTACCGTAAGTGGGCAGGAAACAAGTACTCCCAAGGCCGAAGAACTCCAGCAGCAAGTGAAAAAAGTACTGGATAAGCATCAGATTACCGGGGAAGCAAACGAGATGCAAGTTCCGCTGGAAGTTCGCACCAAAGCCAGGGAGCTTGGCTTATCAACTGGAAAATATGTAATTCTGATGGAGGCCAAAAAAGAAGGGTTAGATCTTTCTGTAGACGACGTTAAAGATAAGAGTATCTCGAAAGCCATCAAAGACGCAGGCGGAGTGCCAGGGAGAATCATATCCCAAGCCCAGCATGATAAAAATAATTTAAAAAGGATGAATAAGCAGTATACAAAAGAGCTGCAGAAAAAAGCGGATGAGCTGAAGAAAAAGCAAATTATTAACGAAGCAAAAGAGAAAAAAGACAACAAAGATAACAAAAACAGCCAAAACAACGAAGACAGCAAAGACAGCAGAAAAAAGAATAAGGACAATAAGGATGATAAAGATAAGGATAATGATGATAAGGATAATGATGATAAGGATAATGATGATAAGGATAATAAAGGTAATAAAGATAATAAAGATGATGATAAGGGCAATAAAGATGATAAGGACAATAAAGATAACAAAAACAATTCTCGTAGGGACTTAAGTAAGAGAAGGGATAGAGGTTAACAAATTACCGCTGCTTATCTATTCGTTCTCCCGCAGCCGCTGCACTACGCTATCCCTGGAGATGCTTTTATACATCCGGACCGGCAGTACGCAGGCCAAGAGCAGTAATACCGGAAAGCAAATGACAAGAGGCGCAAAGGTGAATTGATAAGTATAGGCGGCGCTGCCCTGCGTGACGGTATTGACGGCAAAGTGGCTGACCCCATAGCCTACCGTTACAAAGACAAGCAAAGCCAGCGCCATATAGTATATGCTTTCCAATACCAGCATCTTTTTGCCTTGTCTGGCGGTCATGCCCACGCTCTGGAGCATGGCAAGCTCCTGCTTGCGGGAGAAAATGTTGGTCATGGTGGTGTTGACGAAATTCAGGATACCGATCAGTAAAATCACAGCGCACAGTGTAAAGCCAATGAGCGCGAACTGCTGGTTATCGCTTTTCATCTCGGCGATATAATCAACGCGGGAACGAAAATCCACTTCGGGATGATCCGCAAGCAGTATCCCAATTTCTGTCTGGAGGCGGTCAATAGCAGCTTCCTCCGCAATGACTGTGGCCGACATGATGTCGGGGTTTGCAAGGCTTTCAAACCCGGAGGACGGAAGATAGACGGAAAACCCGGGCACCGAGATAAAATGCGCACTTAAAGAATTGAGCGCTCTGTAATCTACCCGCCCCATGATCTCGTAGCTGCGTTTCTCTCCATCCTTATCGTCCAAAGAGAATGTGACGGTATCCCCGACCCGGACCATGCCCTGGCCGTCAAATCCAAGCAGCAAATAATCGCCGGACAAGAACTTTTCACGGTCGAAGGTTCCTTCTATCATGTTTTCCTCCAGCTTATCCAGCCAATAGCTGTCAAAGCCGTAGACCTGCGCGTCAATGAAATCGCCGTAGGCGCCAAAATCCGTCTTTTCAATGATTTGTTCAATTTCCTGTTCCGTCAGGGAAGGCTTCTCCGCTAAAATCCTTCCGCGCTGAAAGTTGATTAAGCCGTCCTTGATTTTGCCCTCTATGGGAGCAAAGCCGTTTGCATAATAGACTTTGGCGACTTCCTGTACGCCGTCAAGCCCTTTCACATCGGACAGCAAGTCCTCGCTTAATGTGCGGCTTGGCGTATAGGGCCTGGCAAAGCTGAAATAATCCGTGCCGGCAATCAGAAAATCACCGTTAATATGGCCTTGCAGGTATTTGTTTACATCAAAGCTGCCCACTAAGGTATAGACGATATTGAATAAAATCAGCCCGACAGACAGGGACGCGATGACCAGCGACGCCTTTTTCCTGCTGCGAAAGATATTAGACCAAGCCATGCGGGGTATTTTAGCCCCGCCGCTGCCGCGCTTGGTCTTTTTGGCGGGGGCGGCGGCAAGTCCCGTATACCGCACCGCTTCCACGGGACTGACTTGGCCCGCTTTTTTCGCGGGGCCGTGACAGCTTACCAGCACCGTAAAAAGCGCCAGCGCCGCCCCCAGCAGGAAGATCCACGGATTGGGGGGCGCCGGCATGTAGTCGATGCTGAGAAAGCTAAGCAGTACGGGAATCAGCATAACACCCAGCAGATAGCCCAAAAGCAGGCCTACAGGAATACCGACGGCGCAAAGCAGCAGCGCCTGAAAGTTGACGACGCCTTTAAGCTGCTTTTGCGTCGTGCCGATGGTTTTCAGCAGGCCGTAAAACCGCACGTCGCGCATGACTGAAATGTAAAAAATATTGTAGATGAGAAGATAGCCGCTCACCAGGATAATGGCGATAATCAAGGCCATCGCCGCGATGATTCCGTTATCCAGACCCGTCGTATTGTAAGCGCCGTTAAAGAGAACACCCGCGCCCTCGGGGTCAATTCCGGTATCCTGTAAGATGGTATCGACATTTTCTTCCAGCTCGGACAGCGTGCCATCTATATTGGCGGTCAGCTTGGTGACGCCGTAATAACCGTCGCCCAGGCGTGTTTGAGCCGGATTCACGCCTGTCAGCAGCTTGTCCGCCAGCGCGTCGGCGATATACAAAATACCGTAGGGCTGGAGGTTTAAGTCGCTGTCCCAAAACCCGCAGACGGTAAAATCCATGCTGTAAGGAGTTCCGGCCACTTCAAAATCCAGATGCACGACCTGCCCCAACTCTTTCGGCAAATTCATCGCGTCCAGAATCCAGCTTGTCAGGGCAATTTCCTTTTCTGCCTCGGGCAGCCGGCCTGTCGTGGGCTTGCTGAAAGTAAACCCGGCAAAATTCTCATCCGCCGTATGAATCTCGCCCTGCGCTTGACGGAAGACGCCCTCGGCCGTCACGGTAATCAGTCTTGACAGGCCGTATTCTTCAATCAGCGGATGTTCGGCCACACGCCGGGCCTCGTCCTCGGTGAGGTATTGAAAATCCACCTCCGTACTGCGCCCGTAGCTGTGGATCAGCATCTGCCGCATACCGTCGGAGAGGCTGATGCCGATGGTAAATACCGCCGTAATCAAAACGGTGGTGAGCACAATGGCAATCAGCGCAAAAATGTTCCGGCTTTTATTCGCCAGAAAGCTTCGTTTCGATAGATTTCTTACGATGGGTTGATTGTTATTCCTCATCCCGTCACCGCCCTTTTGCGGCGAAGATCTTGCCGTCTTCGATCCGGATTACCCGGTCGGCAAGCTGGGCGATCTGCTCGTTGTGGGTAATCATCACCATAGTCTGATGAAACCTGGTAGATGTCATTTTCAAAACGCCTAAAACGTCCTGACTGGTCTTGCTGTCTAAGTTTCCGGTAGGCTCGTCCGCAAGAAGAATAGACGGCTTTGTTGCCAGAGCGCGGGCGATAGCAACGCGCTGTTGCTGCCCGCCGGAAAGATTGTTGGGGAGATTAGTTTTTTTCTCCGCGAGGCCCAACGTTTCAATAATGTTCTCCACAAAACCTTTGTCCACGGTGTTTCCGTCCAACTCAATGGGCAGAACGATGTTTTCATAAACATTCAGAATGGGAACAAGGTTATAATTCTGGAATACAAAGCCCACGTTCCTGCGCCGGAAGATGGTAAGCTGCTCATCCGTCATTCCCGAAATATCCTTGCCGCCGACAATCACTTTCCCGTCCGTTGGTGTGTCCAAGCCGCCCAGCATATGCAACAGGGTACTTTTTCCCGATCCTGACGTGCCCACGACGGCGACAAATTCACCTTCCTGTATTTCCAAATCAACGCCATCCAAGGCCTTGACGGTGTTGGGGTCTTTACCGTAGTATTTTTTTAAGGATTCTGTTTTCAAAACGGCCACACTATCTGTCCCCTTTCTCCATTGGTTTCAGCATAAACGACAGTTCTTACAGATTCCTAACAGAATCGGATTTATTTCTTACAGTTTTGTAAGAACATGGAGAAGGTCGTATATTTCCCCGGTTTGGATTCCACAAGGATATAGCCGCCTTGTTTTTGAAATATCAGTGATGCTAAATAAAGTCCCAATCCGGCTCCGGCCACGCCCTGAGCGTTTCGTCCCCGGTAAAACCGCTTGAAGATAGAGTTCCACTCATCGGGGGCAATGCCCACACCATAATCGGTAACGCTGATTTTTGTATAAATAGGCAGAGCTTCCACGGATATTTTAATTTCTCCGTCGGACGGGGAGTACTTAACCGCGTTTTCCAGGATATTTGTGATCGCCTCGCCTGTCCATTTGCGGTCATGCAGCAACGCCATATCCTCAAAATAAGCCGTCTGAAGGGAAATGTTCCTCTTGGCCGCCGCCCCATATACGGCGCTGATGCTGTCGGAAATGGTTTGCTTGATACCTGCGGCAACAGGTGATAATTCGACGGCTCCTACCTCCAGCCTGGACATTTTTACCAGGCTGTCCATCATCCATTGCAGCTTTTCCGTGCCCGTTTTGATGCGCGACAAAAATTCCTGCCGCTCGGTTTCGGTCATACGCCCTTCCAGCAGCAGGTCAGTATACATAGCGACCCCGGATAGGGGCGTTTTCATTTGATGGGACATATCCGAAATAAAACTTTGGATGATTTCCTTCTCCTGGGTGGTTTGCGAGATATCCAGCACGTTCATTTGCATGATTTTTATGGCCTTGTGTGTCAACTTGGAAAGCCGGCTGTCTGCCGCCGCTTCCAATGAAAGCTCTGTATTCCTGGCTAATACGCCGTCCAAAACCCGATCAATCGAATCGAAGGCTTTTTTCACATAGCGGCGGTAGAAAAGCACGGTCAGGCTGCATAAAATGACGGCAATAGCAATAATGGCTGTAATCGCCATCCCTACATTCCCCCATTCCAAATGTAGCCGATGCCGTGAATAGTCTTGATGGTCTGAGGATTTTTCGGGTCGTCCTCCAGCTTTGACCGCAAGCGGCTGATGTTGACGGGTAGGGTGTTTTCATCTACGAAGTTTCCCCCGTTGTCCCATAGGAAGGATAATATCTGTTCCTTTGAAAGAACTTGTCCGGCATTGGTTATTAAAAAAGAGAGCAGCTTGTATTCCGTAGCGCTGATGGGGATTTCTTCATTCTCCCGGAAAAGTTTGCAAAGCTCGGTATCCAGCTTGTATTTACCGGAATGGATGGCCTGGCGGCTTTCCGCCTCCGTGCGGCGCAGCAATGCTTCCACTCTCGCCCGGAGGATGGACAGGGAAAATGGTTTGGTGATATAATCGTCCGCGCCGGAAAGCAAACCCGATACCTCGTCTGTTTCTAAATCACAGGCAGTCAGCATAATAATCGGGACGTTTGAATAGGTCCTGATTTCTTGGCATAAGTCCATTCCGTTACCGTCCGGCAATCCTAAATCCAGGATGATAAGGTCAATCTTACGCTGTTCCAGCATCTGTTTTCCGTCCTTAATGCTGCCTGCCGAAACGGCGTCGTAGCCATCCTTTTCAAAAGTAAACGCAATACCGCGGCTTAAATTCTCGTCATCTTCCAGTATCAAAATCGTCTTCATATTGAACCTCCGTTGTTATAATTATATGCACTTAAACGGATAGATACAAATATAAGAAAATCACCCGCCGGGTTTATCTCCGCCGGATAATCCTGTATCGCGTTTTCCCTTATCACATGCCGCCAAAAAGCGGGGTTTTATTTTTCTTGGAGAAGGAATGAACCGGCTTTTTGTCGAACAAAGAGTAAAATAATGGACTGGAAGGAGTTTAGCAATGATTGAGTCCCCAAAGAAGAAGCCTATTTTTTTAACGTGCCTATTACTTATTTTCATGCTTTTGACAGCCACTATTAATAACGCGGCTTTGGGAGCCAGTATTATGATAAGCTCCAATACGTTGCGCGTTGCCCTGGGGTTGGATCAGCCATCCGCGGAATTTACGGTAGCCCAAGGAAATTATGAACTGGTCGACTATATTACTCAACAGGTCGTCAGTCCGGCTCTGCCTAACAGCAATTGGCTGGTAGTGCCTGCGGCCAGCGCCAGGATACAGATTACTAATAACGGGCAAGCCGTTGGTTTAAGCAGCAATCTGTTACTTTTACGGCAAAAAACCCCGGGAGAGCAGAACATTTTCCGCTATAAAAGCAAAAATTACCGGGGTGATTTGCTCATTGAAAATGTGAGCGGTAAATTTCACATAATCAATCTGATTGATGCGGAGCAATACCTGTATGGGGTTGTGGGGCCGGAAATGGGTACGGGGGCTAAGGAAGAGGCCTATAAGGCCCAGGCGGTTGTTTCCCGGAGTTATGCCCTGTACTATAAGGAACATCCCCAGCTTTTTTATGATGTGGGGATATCTACAGCCTGGCAGGTTTACACCGGTTATGACGGCGAAATACAGGGCGGGGCGGCGGCAAAAAAAGCGGTGGATGATACAAAGGGCCTGGTAATCTACTATGACAACAAAGTGATACAGGCGTTTTTCCATGCCAATTCCGGAGGATATACCGAAAGCTGTGAAAACGTATGGTTCATGAGTTTGCCTTATATTCAACCGGTTCCCGCTCCTGAGGACGCTATCGCTACCCAGGTTGCCCAGTATAATGGCTGGCCGGCGAACAGTTACCAGTGGGAAAAGACCTTTACCTGTCAGGAACTGGCGGAGAGCCTGAAAAAATGGAACGCCGCCAACCCGGACGAAGCGGTAAAGATCGGGACGATCAAAGGAATTGAAGTTTCCCGTCAAGCCATAAATCCTCAGACAAGGGAATACTTAACGACGGAAACGCTGTCCCGGCGGGCCACTAAATTAGCGGTCATTGGCGAAAACGGCTCCCAGAGTTTTTATAAAGACGGGATAAGGTCGCTTCTGAACCTAAAAAGCACGCTGATCGAGCTTACAGTGGATTCGGCCATATCCATACGCAACGCTTTTGGCTCTGTCGATACTGTTCAGGACGCGTCTGACACGCTGGGCATTACAGTTGATGGAGCTACCGGTAAATTAAACGGCAATAATGGGAATTACTATATCATAACAGCCGAGGGTATCACCGAAAAGCCGAAAGCATTTACACAGGTAACCATCAGCGGCAAGGGTCATGGACACGGTTTGGGAATGAGCCAATGGGGAGCCCGGGGGATGGCGGAAAACGGAGCCGCTTACCGTCAAATCATCGAACATTATTATAACCAGGATAGAAATAATGGGGTACTGCAAATCAGGGCGTACGTACCGGCGGCATAAAAATGGCAAAGGGTGAAATTATGCGTCTTTCCGATTTCGATTATGAATTACCCAGTTCGCTTATCGCCCAGGAGCCTCTTTCCCGGAGGGATGGATCGCGTCTTTTGGTGCTTGGCAAAGATACCGGGAAAATAGAACACCTTCAATTTAGGGATTTACGGAATTTAATCAAAGCGGGGGACGTTCTGGTTTCCAACAATACTAAGGTCATTCCGGCCAGATTATTCGGACGGAAAATTGATACGGGCGCCGTCATAGAGGTGGTCCTGCTCAGAAGATTGGACGCCAAACGATGGGAAGCGTTGGTGAAGCCGGGAAAAAGAGTAAAGAGCGGGACGCGGATGGTATTTGGTCAGGGGGAATTGTCGGCCCAATCAGTTGAAACTACGGAAGCAGGCGGGCGTATCCTGGAATTTTCTTATGAAGGCGTTTTTGAGGAAGTCTTGGATCATTTAGGACAGGTCCCCCTTCCGCCCTATATACATAAAAATCTGCAAGAGCCTGGGCGTTATCAGACAGTGTATGCCCGTTTTCCCGGTTCGGCTGCGGCGCCTACCGCCGGATTGCACTTCACGCCGGAAATAATCAGGCAATTAAAAGATAACGGGGTTCAATGGGTAGAAGTATTGCTCCATGTGGGTTTGGGAACCTTCAGACCGGTAAAAGAGGAGGATATCGCCCAACATCGTATGCATGAGGAATACTATGAAATACCGGGAGAGTCCGCTTTCCTGATCAATCAAGCCCTGCGGGAGCAACGAAGGATCATCGCGGTAGGAACGACTTCGGCGAGAGCCCTGGAAAGCGCTTATCGGCAGGGTGAAGTGCGTTCCCAAACAGGGTGGACCCGTATTTTTATTTATCCCGGATATGAATTCAAGGTGGTATCAGCTTTGCTGACTAACTTTCATCTGCCCAAATCTACGCTGCTCATGCTGGTCAGCGCCTTAGCCGGCAGGGACAATATACTGGAGGCGTATAGGGAAGCGGTAAAGGAGCGCTACCGCTTCTTCAGTTTTGGGGACGCCATGCTCATAGTCTAGTTGGCCGTTGGCAGAAGGAGGACAGCCAGTTGTCGGCAGTAACATATGAACTCATAAAACAAGATAAGGAAAGCGGGGCCCGTTTGGGTAAAATCCATACCCCCCACGGAACCGTGAACACCCCCATCTTTATGCCGGTGGGTACTCAAGCCACGGTCAAGGCCATGTCGCCACGGGAATTGGGGGAGATTGGCGCCGGGATCGTTTTAAGCAATACGTATCATTTATATTTAAGGCCCGGTCATGAACTTATCCAAAAAGCGGGAGGGCTCCATTCTTTTATGGCCTGGCCCGGTCCGATCCTGACGGATAGCGGGGGTTTTCAGGTCTTCAGCTTGGGTGATTTGCGCAAGATTACGGAACAAGGTGTGGAATTCAGATCCCATATTGATGGCTCCAAACATCTTTTTACGCCCGAAAAGGTGATGGAGATCGAGATGGGTTTAGGAGCCGATATCGCCATGGTTTTTGATGAATGTGTTTCATATCCCGCCGACTATGAGTATGCCAAACAAGCGATGGAAAGAACGACCCGCTGGGCCGCAAGGTGCCAAAAAGCCCACCGCCGCCCGGACCAAGCCCTTTTTGGCATTGTGCAGGGCGGTATGTACCATGATCTGCGGGAGTTAAGCGCCCAAGATCTTGTGGCCCTGGATTTTCCGGGTTATGGAATTGGCGGGCTCAGCGTGGGGGAACCTAAACCGCTGATGTACGAGATGCTGGAGGGTACGGTACCCCTTTTGCCCGAAAATAAACCCCGTTACTTAATGGGGGTAGGATCTCCCGATTGTATCCTGGAGGGCGTCTTGCGGGGGATTGATATGTTTGATTGTGTTTTGCCGACGCGCATAGCCCGTAACGGCACTGTGTTTACAAAGAATGGCAAATTAGTAATCAGGAACGCTAAATACAAGGAGGATTTCACTCCCTTGGACCGCCATTGTGGCTGTTATGCCTGCCGTACATTTACCCGTTCCTATATCAGGCATTTGTTCAATGTCAATGAGATTCTGGGACTTCGCCTAACGACTCTGCACAACCTTTCTTACCTGCTAAATCTGATGAGAGATATCCAAGGGGCCCTTGCCTCTGATTCTTTTATGGCTTTTAGAGAGGAATATTATAGATATTATGATGCAAATGAGGTATAATATTGTTTGTTTAAGACAAGCTTGGAATGAAATTATATTAAAGGAGGCTGACTCATGCAGGGAGGACTCAATAGCAGTCTTATGTGGTTGCTGGTTTTTGTTGCCTTGACCTATTTTTTAATGATCAGGCCGCAGAGCAAACAAAAGAAAAAAAGACAGGATATGCTGAACAACCTGGAAAAAAAGGATAAGATTATTACAATAGGCGGGATCCATGGAACAATCGTTTCCCTAAAAGACGAAGACAATCTCATGGTGGTGGAGATAGCTCCTAACGTCAGAATTACGATGCAGCGGTCTGCGGTAGGCTCTATATTGACCGATGAAAATGCCGATGTGAGATCCAAAGACACCGACAAAGACAAAAGTAAAGAGATCGAAACAGTTGAGGATAACGAGAAGAATAACTAACAACTGAAGCGCCCTTAGGCGCTTTCGGTTTTTACTTTACGGTATGACGGATAGAATGCGCAATATTTGGCTAATCCTATGAATATGCACTGTTCAGGAGGGGTTAGCATAGTTACCTTGTTACAAGTCAAAAGCGATCCGGAAATAACCTGTTACATTGATATGGCTGACCAAAGCTTGGGCGCGATGGGGTATACCGATCACAGCTTTCGCCATCTGGAGATTGTAGCGCATAAAGCCCAGGAAATTTTGCTGAAGCTGCAATATCCGCCCAGATTGGCCGAGCTAGCCGCAATCGCAGCGTATTTACATGATATTGGGAATGTAGTCAGCCGTCATAACCATAGTCAAGCAGGCGCTATCCTGGCTTTTAACATCTTAAAAAGAATGGGGATGTCCTGTGAAGAGATCGCTTTAGTTATCGCCGCCATAGGTAATCATGACGAAGGAGAGGGTCAGATTGTCAATCTCCTCACCGCAGCCTTGGTACTGGCGGATAAGACAGATGTCCACCGTTCCCGGGTGCGCAATAAAGATTTTGCTAAATTTGATATTCATGACCGGGTGAATTATGCCGTTATTGAATCGGCGCTGATGGTAGAAGCACAGGGCAGAGATATTACTTTGTTTCTGACAATTGATATAAAAATTGTACCGGTCCTGGAGTATTTTGATATTTTTTTGCTCCGGATGAAGATGTGTTGCCGGGCTGCTGATTATATTAACTGTCATTTCTCCATCGTCATCAATAACGCAAAGCTGTTATAGCTATTTGACAAGCTTTTGCCGGAATAATATAATTATGCAGTATGGGATAATTTTTTTAATCATCGAAATTTAGGAGGCGGGATCTGTTATGAAACGGGAGAAAGTTATTGCGTTTCTTTTAATCATAGCCCTCATTATCGTGGGAGCGTTCTATGCGGTCGATCCACTTAAAAATAGGGTAAAACTGGGGCTCGATCTAAAAGGCGGCGTCCAGGTCAGACTTGAGGCTCAAGGCACGGTGACAGATACGGATATTGCCCAGGTTATTGCGATAATGCGGAACCGCGTCGATAAACTGGGAGTAACAGAACCAAATATCCAACAAGAAGGAAAAAACCGCGTTTTGATTGAATTGCCGGGGATTGAGGATCCGGATGAAGCTATTAACCTTATTGGCACAACGGCGAAACTCGAATTTAGGACTCATGACGGTAAAGTTGTCCTGGAAGGGAAAGACCTCCAGGAGGCTAAGGAAGGTACGGACAGCGCCGGGGAAGTCGGGGTTTCTTTAACATTCAAGACTGAAGGCGCTAAGAAATTTGCGGATATTACTACCCAACTGGTCAATGCTTATCCGGAAACAAATAATTCCCGGGACGAGCGCAGGATTATCGGAATATTTTTGGATAATGAACCCCTGCAACTGCCGTATGTCATGCAGCCCATCACCGATGGGCAGGCGAGGATCACCGGGTATAAGGATCTGACTGAAGCCCATAACATTGCTTTGCTGCTAAACTCCGGCGCTTTGCCGGTTCCGGTGCAAGTGATTGAAAAGAGGACTGTAGGGCCGACTCTGGGCGCTGATTCGATCGAGAAAAGCAAAACAGCCGGGATTTGGGGCCTGGCGGCCATTATGATCTTCATGTTGGTTTATTACCGGCTGCCCGGACTTATTGCCAATGTTTCGCTGGTGCTGTACGCTGTGTTGCTTTTCGGGATTTTGATCGCCATCAATGCCACCTTGACGTTGCCGGGGATCGCTGCTTTTCTGCTGTCAATAGGGATGGCGGTGGATGCCAACGTTATTATATACGAACGTTTTAAAGAAGAACTGCGGAACGGAAAGACCTTGCGGGCCGGTCTTGACGCCGGATTCAGCCGGGCTTTCTGGACGATTTTCGACTCGAATCTTACGACCATGCTTGCGGCGGCTGTGCTCTTTTTCTTTGGCAGCGGCACGATTAAAGGTTTCGCCGTAACGTTGGGGATCGGTATTGTGTGCAGTATGTTCACCGCCTTAACGTTTACACGTTTTATGTTAAAATTAGCGGCGGAATCAAAAGCGTTTACAAACAAAAAATTATACGGGGCATAAGGAGGATTGAAGATGATAGATTTTATTAGAAAAAGAAAGATTTGGTATGCCCTGTCGACAGTTATAATTTTGATTGGCCTTATCGCTGTTTTTGTCAATGGATTAAACTATGGGGTAGACTTTCGGGGGGGCAGTTTGCTTCATTTCAAATTCCAAGATACGGTTGCAACCGAACAACTGCGTACGGCCTTGGGCGATTTGGGACTTGAGGACGTTAATATTCAGGAATCGACCGACAATACGCATATCGTAAAGACAGTAGAGCTCACGGAAGAAAGAGAACAGGAGATCACCACAGGGCTATCTGAAAAACTTGGGCAATTTGACTTATTGCGGAGTGAAAAGGTAGGTCCGGTCATCGGGAGCGAATTAAGAAACGCGGCTCTCCTGGCTCTGCTTGTCGCCTCTGTCCTCCAGATCATTTATATCACCATCCGTTTTGAATTCAAGTTTGCGATCTCCGCTATTTTGGGCCTGCTCCATGACGTTCTGGTAGCCGTCGGCTTTTTTGCGATTTTCCAGTTGGAAGTGGATAGCACCTTTGTGGCGGCTATATTGACGATAATCGGTTATTCCATCAATGATACGATCGTAATATTTGACCGGATACGCGAGAATTTAAGGAACCGGAAAAAGGAAGATCTGGCTGATCTGATCAATAAGAGCGTCAATCAGACGATAGTCCGGTCCCTTATTACAGGCGTAAGTGTTATTATTGTTTTGATCGCTTTGTTGTTCTTAGGCGGAGAAACAACGAAAAATTTCTCGCTGGCTTTATTGGTCGGCGTTCTCTGCGGAACTTATTCCTCGATCTTTTTCTGCAGTCCTTTGTTGTACGATCTTAAACCGGAAGAGCACCGGAAGGGCAAAGCGGCCAAAGCCTAAAATAATAGAAGCTCCATGCGAATGGAGCCTTTCCTTTTATTTGGGTAAAATGAAGGCTAATAGCAGGAATTAACGGGAAAGAGGCGAATAATAACACAGTTTGTATGTATGGGGTGAATTAGGATGCAAATTTATCTGATTTTTGCCTTGGCCTTTTCTCTGTTAGTAGCAATCTTCGCAGTTCAAAATACGGAAACGGTTGTGGTTAAATTTTTGACCTTTCAATTTCCGGTTTCTCTGGTTCTGGTAATCCTGGGATCGGCAATTATAGGAGCCTCAACACTCTTTTTCTTCGGCCTTTTTAAACAAGTGGGCGCCTGGATGAAGATCCGGCAATTGAATCATCAGAAAGAGGAATTGGAACAGCAGCTAAAAGACCTGGACAGCAAAGTAGCGGCTTATGAGATGCAAGGGAATCAAGCGGAAGTAAATGATAATACGATTACAGTGCAGGAAACCAAATAGAAAAAGAGACGTTGTCTCTTTTTTCATACTATGAGTCATTATTATGGAGGGGTACAATGCGGGATAAGCGAATCTGGCAGTTGAACAGGGCCGACCATCAGTCGATAGAGTCTTTGAGCAAAGAATGGGGGATCTCCCGCGCCATGACCGGGCTCTTAGTGAACAGGGGCATTACGACTCCGGAACAGATGAAAGTATTTTTATATGGCGAGATCTGCGATTTACAGGACCCTACAGAGATTCCAGGTGTAAAAAAAGGCGCGGCCCGTATCTGTGACGCAGTGAAAAACGGCGAAAAAATCTTGCTGTATGGGGATTATGACGCGGACGGCATTACGGGAACGACGCTTTTGACTTCTGTTTTGCGACGCTTAGGCGCTGATGTGGTCTATTATATCCCCAACAGGATAGAAGAAGGATATGGCTTAAACAACCTGGCTCTTGAGATGGCCCAAAAACAGGGCGTCAAGCTGGTCGTTTCTATTGATTGCGGAATATCCTCCTGTGAAGAGGCGCGGTATGCCGCGCAATTAGGGCTTGAGCTTATTATCACGGATCATCATCAGATCCCTCTTCAGTTGCCGGAGGCTTATGCGGTGATGAATCCTAAACTGGCTTCGCCGCAAGCCCCCTGGTGGGATTTGGCGGGCGTTGGGGTAGCTTATAAAATGGCGCAGGCTGTGGCCGCTTTATGCGGAGCCCGGGGGATTTGTGAAGAATATTTGGATTTGGTGGCCTTGGGGACCATTGCCGATATTGTACCTCTTTTTGGCGAAAACAGGATCCTGGTGAAGGCTGGACTGGGGTCGCTGGCAGAGGGAAAACGTCCTGGGATCAAGGCCTTATTTGAAGTGAGCGGTCTTTGGGGCAAAGAGATTTCTACCGATCAGGTGGGATTTGCTTTAGCTCCCCGGCTTAATGCCTGCGGGCGGTTGAGCCAGGCGGATATGGGTGTAGAACTGCTACTGACTGCCGATGAAGTAAAAGCGCAAGAAATGGCTGGGATCCTTGATAAAGAAAATAAGAACAGGCAAACGCTGGAGGTGGGAATTTTAAATGAGGCCTTGGGGTTGATCGAGAAAACGGTAGACTTGTCGCGAGATAAGGGGATGGTCTTAGCTTCCGGGCAATGGCATCCTGGAGTTATCGGCATTGTGGCCTCCAGGCTAACGGAACGGTTTCACCGGCCCACGGTAGTGATATCCTTGGAAAACGGTGTGGGAAAAGGTTCCGCCCGGAGTATTCCCGGGTTTAATTTATATGCCGCCCTGGACCATTTGCGGAAGTATCTGCTTAGCTTCGGAGGACATGAGATGGCAGCGGGCCTTTCTTTGCAGGAGAAGATGATACCGTCCTTTCGGGAGGCTTTTCAAGAGTTTACCAATAGTACGCTTAAACAGCATGACCTGATCCCGGTGCTCCATGTTGATGCGGAGCTTACCTGGCAGGAGTTAGGGGAGGATTTAGCGAAAGATATTAAGCTGCTTTCGCCTTTTGGCTGTAAAAATCCGCCCCCCTTATTTGTTCTGCGCGGGAAAAAGCTTACGGGTTGCAGAGAAGTAGGGGCCAAAGGGACTCATTTAAAGTGTAAGGTTACGAACGATTATCATTGCCTGGACGGCATAGCTTTTCAGTTAGGGGCCCTAAAAGATGCCGCAGCCGCCTGGGAGCGCTGTGACCTTGTATTTACGCCGGAAATAAACACCTGGAACGGCCGGTCCATGCTGCAATTGAATATTAAGGATATGAAATCTTTCTATGAGCCCGACGACCCTTATGCGTCCTTATCTTTTATGGACCGCCTCTATCTGGAAGGGGATATTTGGCTGGAAGACGATTATTACCGGGATATAATCAACCGTCAGGAGTTTTTCACCAAAGCCGTCGGGGTTACCTTTGAAAATCGCCAGGAGCTTATCGGAAGTATTAGCGACGGTGATAAAATAGAACTCAGGCGGGAACCTTTTAACAGCCATGACCCTTTTGCTGTAGGAATATTCAAAGGCGGCTCCTGTCTTGGCTATCTCAACGCCCGGCTGGCCCGTTACCTGTCCCCGGGAATCGACCGGGGGCTGGTCTATGACGCCTATATCACCCAAGTCACCGGGCGTGATAAAGATACGTTGGGGCTTAATCTTTGTCTTCGCAGGCTTGATAAAAATATTGACCGTCAGGAACTTGAAAAGACCAGGGAGAAATTGGGTAAAATGTCCCCGGAAATGCTGTGGGAAGAAATCCGCACAGCTATTTTGGGAGAATATCATTTTCATCCTAAGCAGGAGGAGGCGTTGGATAGCCTTAAAAACGGATATAATTCCCTGGTGATATTTACTACCGGCAGAGGTAAATCAGCCGTTTTTCAGGCTATGGCCGCCTATGTGGCTCTTTTTGATAAAAAAGTCACGATCATCGTTTATCCGTTACGTTCCTTGGTAAATGACCAATACCACCGTTTGCGCGAAAAAATGTCTTCTTTGGGTCTATGCGCGGAGGCCATCAATGGCTCGATGAGTCCCGAAGGAAAAAAGGAGTTTTTTAAAAAGCTTTATCAAGGAAGTTTGGACGTGATTTTAACGACGCCGGAGTTTTTAGAGTATCATTTGGAAAAATTTAGCGGTCATCAGGAAATTGGCTTTTTTGTTGTGGATGAAGCTCATCATCTGGTGCGCGCCAAAAGAAGGGGATATAAACAACTGCCCAAAAGTTGGAAGAAACTAGGGGAACCATTGGCGCTTTCCGTAACGGCAACCGCAGACCAAGGCGCCTCACAAAAGATTGTCGACGGCTTGCATTGCCGGCGGGTTATCATTGAAAACCATGTAAGAGAAAATCTGCATTTGGTGGACAGGAGAAATGAAAGGGACAAAATAACCTACCTTGTAAAGCTTATCGCCAGCGGGGAACGGGCAGTAATATATGTGAACAGCAGAAAACAGGCTTACCAGTTGGCTACCGACTTGCGGTTGTTTTATCCGCCGGGGCGCGAAAAAATAGGTTATTACCACGGCGGTTTAAACGGTGAAGACCGTGTTATCTTAGAAAATATGTTTCGCCAGGGTTCCCTGCAGGTAATGGTTACTACCAGCGCTTTTGGGGAAGGTATTGATATCCCGGATATTCAGCATGTCGTCTTATATCACCTGTGTTTTTCCCGTGCCGAGTTTAACCAGTTGTCCGGCAGGGCGGGACGTGACCGCCGGGATGCTTATATCCACATGATATTTGGGGAAAGGGACCGGAAATTGAATGAGTTTATTTTAGAGAGCGCCGCTCCTTCCCGGGAGGTGCTGGGCAAATTATATTTATACTTGCGTGAACAGACCCTCTACATGAACCCGTTGAACATCACCAATCACCAAATCCAGGAAGCTATGCAGCAGGCTGGTTTTAAGAGCTTTCGCGAACAGACGGCCTCCGCCTGTTTAGCAATTTTTGAAGAACTGGGCTTGTTGCGGCGGGAGATTGAAGAAAATAAACGCTATATCCATCTGGCGCCCCGTCCTCCCGAAAAACTGGACCTGACCGATTCGGTCCGTTACTTGGAAGGGTTGGAAGAATGGGAGGAATTTCAGGAGTTTGCCGACTACGTGCTTACGGAAGAAGCGGCTTCTATTCTCAGTGCGGTGAATAAGCCGATTTATCCCACAGAACCATTGCGGCTACCTTAAAATGAGCCGGACAACCAGTAGGAAGGGGGGTGATGACGTTGTCCCTGGATTATCTGCTGACGCAGCTAAAAAAATACCAGTCCGCGGAAGATATGTTGTTGTTAGAAAAAGTCTATACCTTCGCCGCCAATGCGCATCAGGGCCAATTAAGGAACTCCGGGGAACCGTATATCACTCACCCCCTTGCCGTAGCAATGATTTTGGCGGGGCTTGAATTAGATATCCGTACTATCGCGGCGGCTCTGCTGCACGATGTGGTAGAGGATACGACGGTCACTCTGGCGGAAGTTGAAAAAGAGTTTGGAGCTGAGATTGCTTATCTGGTTGACGGCGCAACCAAGCTGAGCCGGATCGAATTTCGTTCTAAGGAAGAACAGCAGTTGGAGAGTTTACGGAAGATGCTGTTAGCCATGGCGAAAGACATTCGGGTCATTTTGATCAAATTGGCCGACCGTCTGCACAACATGAGGACTCTCAAGCATCAGCCCGAATGGAAACAAAAAGAGATCGCCCAGGAAACAATGGAAATATTTGCCCCTTTGGCCCACCGCCTCGGGATATTCAGCATCAAATGGGAATTAGAGGACCTTTCTTTTCGGTATCAGAATCCGGAAGAATATTATTCTTTGGTGGAGCAAATCTCCATGAAGCGCCGGGAGCGCGAAGTATATATCGAACATGTGATAAAGATACTGGGGGAACATTTGACTGAAGTAGGCATCAAAGCAGATATTCAGGGGCGTCCTAAGCATTTTTACAGTATATATAAAAAAATGGTTGATAAAAATAAGGACCTCAATGAAATATATGACCTGATCGCTGTAAGGGTGATCGTGGATAATGTGAAGGATTGTTATGGTACGTTGGGGATTATTCACACCCTGTGGAAGCCGATTCCCGGCAGGTTTAAAGATTTTATCGCTATGCCCAAGCCCAATATGTACCAATCCTTGCATACTACAGTCATGGGGTTTCAGGGGGAGCCCTTTGAAATACAGATCAGAACGCTGGAAATGCATCGGACGGCTGAGTTCGGTATCGCCGCTCACTGGAAGTATAAAGAGGGAGTCAAAGGCGGAAGTAAAGATTTCGACCAGCGGCTGGCCTGGTTGCGGCAGATTCTGGAATGGCAGACGGAAATCCGCGATACCAAGGAATTCATGGAAACTATCAAGATAGACGTTTTTTCGGACGTGGTGTTTGTTTTCACCCCCAAAGGGGACGTCATCGAACTGCCGGCCGGCTCTATTCCGATAGATTTTGCGTACAAGATCCACTCGAATATCGGGCACCGTTGTATTGGCAGTAAAATCAACGGGAGAATCGTGACCCTGGATTATAAACTGAAAAACGGCGATATTGTTGAGATTTTGACTTCTAAGCAGACGAACGGACCCAGCCGGGACTGGCTGAAAATGGTGAAGACCTCCCAGGCGAAGAACCGGATCCGCCAATGGTATAAAAAGGAAAAACGGGACGAAAATATTGTCAGGGGCCGGGAATTGCTGGAACGGGAATTAAAAAAGCAAGGGTTTGACCCCGCGGAGTTTTTTAAGGCAGAAAGGTTAAACGATACGATCAAGCGTTTCAACCAAAACAGCGCCGATGATTTATTTGCCGCTGTAGGGGAAGGCTCCTTCAACCCCGGCCATATTATCCTCCGTGTCAAGGATGAGATTTATAAAGATAAAAAACTATTGCCGGCCGGGTTATTGCCGGATTATGCAGCGGACCTTAAGAAGACGGTCAAATATCACAAATCCTCACATGGCATATTGGTGCGAGGAGTCGATGATGTATTGATCCGCTTATCCCATTGCTGCAATCCTTTACCGGGCGATCCGATCAAAGGGTATATTACACGGGGAAGGGGCGTGTCCGTCCACAGGGCTGACTGCCCCAACATTAATCATCACCTTCAGGAAGAAGAGGCGCGTATCGTGGAGGTCGCCTGGGATGAGCAGTCGGAAACCTCCTATCAGGTGGAAATCGAAGTTTATGCCCTGGACAGGCCCCGCCTGACCACGGATATCATGAATATGATTGCCGATCTGAAAGTCCCGATCCATTCCGTACATGGCCGGTCGATCAGGAATCATCAGGCGGTCATCAATTTGAAAATCGAGATTCGCGATCTGAATCATTTTAATTATATTGTGGATAGGGTAAAAAGGGTGAAAGACGTTAGCGGCGTTTACAGGGTAACGCCCGGCAAGTGAGGAGTGAGCGTATGAGAGCAGTCGTTCAACGTGTTCGATCAGGGTCGGTAAAAGTGCATGGCGAGTATATCAGCCGGATTGGCCGGGGTCTTGTCGTGCTGTTAGGGGTCGGGGATGAAGACAAGGAAGAGGATGCCCGTTATCTGGCGAAAAAAATTGCCTATTTACGGATTTTTGAAGATGAAGCAGGAAAAATGAACTTGTCTGTCTTGGATCTGGGAGGAGAGGTCCTGACGGTATCCCAGTTTACTCTCTATGGCGACTGCGCTAAAGGCAGAAGACCAAGTTTTACCCAGGCTGCCCCTCCCGGGGTGGCCAGGGAATTATACCAATTGTTTATCAGTGAACTGCAGAAAAAAGGGATTTCCACAGGGACGGGTGTTTTCCAGGAGCATATGGTAGTGGCGTTAGAAAATGACGGCCCGGTGACGATCCTGATAGACAGCCGGAAATGAGTAAATGGGAGGGTTTTGTACATGAAAATTATTTCATTGGCGGTAGGCCCCATAGCCGCAAATTGTTATATCGTCTATGATGAAGATAGTAAGGAGTGCATGATCGTTGATCCCGGCGCCGAGGGTCCCAAAATCATGGCGGAGGTTTACCGCCGCCATCTGTCCGTAAAATATATTGTGAATACCCACGGGCATGCGGATCACATCGCTGCGGACGGCTATGTCAAGGATGCTACGGGCGCCCGGGTCTTGATCCATGAGCTGGACGCCCCGATGCTGACGAGTGCCAGAGATAACCTTTCGGTTTTTATCGGCAATGCTGTTAATGAGCCGCCGGCCGATCTTTTACTAAAAGACGGCGATATCCTGGATATCGGAGGGCTGCAATTTACGGTGATCCATACTCCCGGGCATACTCCGGGCGGGATTTGTCTGCTTTGTAACGGGGCGTGTTTCAGCGGGGATACCCTCTTTGAAAATTCGATTGGCCGTACCGACTTCCCCGGAGGATCTTCCCAGCAGTTGCTAAACTCTATCAAAACACGGCTCTTGGTCTTGGACGATAGTATTGTGGTATATCCAGGACATGGGCCTACAACGTCCATTAAATGGGAAAAAAACAACAATCCATTTTTGGGGTGACAGATGGGAAAGCTAGTAGTCTATTCAGAGTGTGACAGTGACGCACGGGTTTTAGCCGACCTATGGCGCGTCTATTTTCCAGGCGCCCGGGTCGAACAGGCCCCAGGGGTCCAAACAGGGGAAACTCAAACGGAAGGTGAACAAGAGGAAACAGCCTCCTTACATATCCAAAGAAACAGGGCTGTGAATAAAACAACAGCCGGGTTTACCGTGACCTTGAAATATCAGGGCGGCTCCTACACAGAAACGGAGGGTTTTTACCCCGACCGGCGTTATGAAAAAGCGGTAAACCGGGAGCGCCGGATGCTGCGGCTAGCCGTCCATAAGCTCCTGACCGGGCAATTGCGCCTGTTCCCAAGTCCCTGGGGTATTTTGACCGGTGTAAGACCGACGAAAGTAGCCCAGCGGCTTTTTGAGCAGGGCATGTCCGAGCAGGAAATATCCCGGTATTTGCTGCAGGATTACGGGCTTGCTGAAAAGAAAGCCGATTTTGTTACAAAAATCGCCGTGCGGGAACGGCCCTATTTGATGGCCCGGGAAGACCTTCGCAAAGTTGTTAGCCTTTATGTACATATCCCTTTTTGTCCAACCCGTTGCCGTTATTGCTCTTTTCCCTCTTTTTCCCTTAAGCGATGGGGCTATCTTCTGGAGGATTACCTATCGGCCCTTGGCCAGGAAATGCAAAAAGTCGGCGCTTATATGAAAGAGAAGGGTCTGCATGTGCAAACCGTTTATATTGGCGGAGGGACGCCTACTGTCCTATCGGCGCAACAATTAGGCCGTTTGTTGGGGACCATCGAAACCAGTTTTACGGGTTTCGGGAGTTGGGAGTTGACAGTGGAAGGCGGGCGGCCTGACACGCTGGAGCGGGAGAAACTGCAAATCCTAAAAAGACATGGAGTAACCAGGCTTAGTGTCAATCCGCAAACGATGAGTGACAAAACCCTGCAAAGAGTAGGCCGCGAGCATACGGCGGAAGATATCCTGACGGTTTACAAGGCGGCGAGGGCGATGGGCTTTGCGGTAATCAATATGGACTTGATTATCGGACTGCCGGGAGAAAACCGGGAAATACTAAGCGCTACCCTGGAGAAAATAATCCGTTTGCAACCTGAAAATATCACGCTTCATGCCCTGGCCCTGAAACGGGCCTCCTCCTATCGTCAGGACCCGGTTGCTTTGCCGGGGCCTCAAAAAGGGCGGGAACTGATGGAGTTAGCCCAGACAACCTTAGAGCGGGCAGGTTATCTGCCTTATTATCTTTATCGGCAAAAAGAGATCTTGGCTCATGGCGAAAATGTGGGATACACTCTCTTCTGGCATCCCTGTATTTATAACATCCAGATGATCGAGGAACGGCAGGTGATTTTGGGCTTCGGGGTCGGAGCGGGCAGCAAATTTCCCGACCCGGTAAATGAAACGGTAGAAAACATCTATAATCCCCGGGATTTGCCGCTTTATCTGGCGCGTCTGGCGAAAATTATCCAGCGGAAAGTTGACAAGCTGGAGCGGTTTATATAAAATAATAAGTTGTTATCTGAAGGAGGGGTTGTAAGGGTATGCTTACCACCAAACCCAGGGGAACCAATGATATTATGCCTGCCGACATTTCCAAATGGTATCATTTGGAGAATGTTTTACGCAGAGTAGCCAAACAATATGGTTATTCGGAATTGCGCACGCCTGTTTTTGAGCATACCGAACTGTTTCAACGGGGTGTTGGCGAAACCACCGATATTGTGGAAAAAGAAATGTATACTTTTACCGACAGGGGCAATCGCTCTCTTACACTGCGTCCTGAGGGAACAGCTCCCACTGTGCGTTCGTTTATTGAGAATAAACTGTATGCAGATCCGCAGCCGACCAAGCTGTTTTATTTGGGGCCGATGTTTCGTTATGACAGGCCGCAAGCGGGGCGCTACAGGCAATTCCATCAATTTGGGGTGGAAGCTATCGGTTCATGTGATCCAGGTCTTGACGCTGAAGTTATTGCGATGGCTATGGATATTTATTCACGCTTGGGGTTAAAGGATTTAACGGTCGAACTAAACAGCGTGGGCTGCCCGCAGTGCCGCCCCGTACACCGGGAGGAATTACAAAAATTTCTGGCGGATAAAAAAGACCGGTTATGCCCCACCTGTCAGGGCAGGTTTGACAAAAACCCTTTAAGGATCCTTGATTGCAAGAGTAAGGAATGTCAAAACCTGACCGCGGGTGCGCCTACTATCGCTGAACTTTTATGTGACGCTTGCCGGAAGCATCTTACTAAAGTACAGGATTATTTGCAGGCTTTCGGGATCCCCGTTCACTTAGACCCTAATTTGGTAAGGGGATTGGACTATTATACCCAGACGGCTTTTGAAATCGTCGCCCGGGGGATCGGGGCGCAAAGCTCCGTCGGCGGCGGCGGTAGATATGACGGATTGATTGAGCAATGCGGCGGGCCGGCCGTACCGGGGATCGGTTATGCGCTGGGATTGGAAAGGATCCTTTTAACCATGGAACAGCAAGGAATTACCATACCAACGGAGGCAAAAGCACATGTGTTTATTGCGGCCCTTGGGGAAAAGGCCCAATTGGAGGGCGCCGTTTTGGCCCAGAAACTTCGCCAAAAAGGATTAGTAGCGGAACGGGATTACCTGGACAAAAGCCTTAAAGCTCAATTAAAGGCAGCCGACCGTTTGCGTGTCCAATATACCGTAATCATAGGAGAAGATGAATTAAAGAATAAACAGGCCTTAGTGAGGAATATGAACGACAGCACTCAAATGGGGGTTTCCCTGGATAAGCTGGAATCATATCTTGCGGAGAAAATTGGGAGGGGTTCGAATGAGTGAAACTCTGGAGGGATTAAAACGCAGCCGCTACTGTGGGGAAATCGACGCCGGCTTTCTGAACCGGGAGGTCACGGTCATGGGTTGGGTAAACAGGCGCCGGGATCACGGCGGGGTTATTTTCATTGACCTGCGGGACCGGGAAGGCTTGGTTCAGGTGGTTTTTAACCCGGAGATCGGTGAAGAACTCTTTCAAAAAGCGGAAAGTGTCCGCAATGAATATGTCCTGGCGGTGGTGGGTACAGTTGAGAGGCGGCCTGAAGGGACAACCAATCCTAACTTGTCTACTGGTGAGGTTGAGGTCGTCGCCCGCGATTTTCGCATTTTAAGCGCGGCTAAAACCCCGCCTTTCTACATAGCTGACGATGTGGAGGTAGATGAGAACATCCGCCTGAAACACCGCTATCTTGATTTACGCCGTCCGGTGATGCAGCAGGCTATGATACTGCGGAACAACACGGTAAAAGCCATCCGTGATTATTTTTATGAGCAGGGTTTTTTAGAGATGGAAACGCCCATCCTGGCTAAAAGTACCCCGGAAGGCGCCCGGGAGTACCTGGTTCCCAGCCGGGTCCACAAAGGCGGGTTTTACGCTTTGCCCCAATCGCCCCAGCTTTTCAAACAGTTGCTGATGGTAGCCGGCCTGGACCGGTATTTCCAGATCGCCCGCTGTTTTCGGGATGAAGATCTCCGGGCTGACCGTCAGCCGGAATTTACTCAACTGGACGTAGAGATGTCCTTTGTTGACCGTGATGATATCCTCGCCATTATGGAAGAAATGATCGCAAGCATCTTTAGGAAGATCCTGGGTGTGGAGGCTAAGACGCCCTTTCTGCGCATGAGCTATACGGAGGCGATGGACAGATTCGGTTCCGATAAACCGGATTTGCGGTTTGGTATGGAAATAATTGATGTGAGCCGGGAAGTTCAAGACAGCGGTTTTAAAGTCTTTGCCCAGGCGCTGGAGAAGGGCGGACAAGTAAAGGGCCTGAAGGCTGAAGGCTGCGCGGACTATTCGCGCAAGGATTTGGATGATCTGACCAAGTTTGCCGGTGAATTTGGAGCTAAAGGTCTGGCTTATTTTCTTCTAACGAACGAAGGAGTCAAATCACCAATTGCGAAGTTCTTTACACCGGAACAAACCGGCAGGATCATCAGCAAGATGGGTGGTAAGACAGGCGACCTTTTGCTCCTTGTCGCCGATGAGCCGCAAGTGGTAGCGCAGTCCCTGGGCCGTTTGCGCCTGGAGTTTGGCAAACGCCTCAACCTTATTGATGAGCACGATTATAAATTCCTGTGGGTCGTTGATTTTCCGCTTCTGGAATACGACGCTGAAGAGAAACGTTACGTAGCCATGCACCATCCCTTTACTTCCCCGGTGGAAGAAGATATTCCCTTAATGGAAACTGATCCCGGCCGGGTCAGAGCCAAGGCTTATGATATGATTCTAAACGGGACTGAGATCGGCGGCGGCAGTATCAGGATTCACCGCCGCAACGTCCAGGAGCTGATGTTCAAAGCCACAGGCCAGGACAAGGAGAAATTCAGTTTCCTCCTGGAGGCTTTCGAATACGGCGTGCCCCCTCACGGCGGTATCGCCTTTGGGATCGACCGGCTCATTATGCTAATGGCGCAGAGAAATACAATACGTGATGTGATCGCCTTTCCTAAAACTCAAAGCGCTATGGACCTTATGCTCCAAGTGCCTTCAACTGTAGATTCGAAGCAGCTCCGCGATATCCACATCAAGGTCAGCCCCTGAGGTATTATTTTTATCCAACAACCTAGAAATATTGAATTGTTGTTGTTATTATGTTAACATATAATCGTGAAGAGATCTTTTCATACCCTACGGTGTGCGTGAACGTGCTGCTACGTTTTGAGCCAACACTTTTACCTCGGGAACCTGGACTCTGGTTGTGGATTACATGCCTGCTTCGACGGGACTTAATAAGCAATCAGGAGGGCGCCCACCTGCTTGAGCAGGGTTCAAAACAGCAGCCCCACGGCATAGTGGGGTTTTTTCTTTGTACTTGGGAAGTGGCTAAGATGGAATATTTAAGGTATGATAAAAGAAATAATAAGCTATAAGGTGATTTAATTGCTGCAGTTTTCCAGGACACTGTTGTTAATAGGGGAAGAGGGGCTGGCAAAACTGGCCCGCAGTAAAGTAGCGGTATTTGGCGTAGGCGGGGTGGGTTCTTTTACTGTTGAAGCTTTAGCCAGAAGCGGAGTAGGCAGGATAGTTTTAGTTGATTATGATGACATATGTATCACGAATATCAACAGGCAGATCCAGGCCCTGCATTCCACCATTGGCCGGGATAAGGTGGATGTGTTGCGGGAGAGGGTCCTGGATATCAACCCCCGGGCCTTGGTGACAATCTATAAAGAATTTGTGACCCCGGAAAATGCAGGGCTCTTTATTACAGAGGATACCTCCTATCTGGTGGACGCCATTGATAATGTGACCGGAAAACTGGCGATTATCGAAAAAGCCTTTCAAATGAATATTCCTGTGATCTCCGCCATGGGCGCCGGAAATAAACTGGACCCTGCGCAGCTTAAAATCAGCGATATCAGCGCAACATCGGTTTGTCCTTTAGCTAGGGTGATGCGTCGGGAATTAAAAAAACGGGGGATTGCCCGCGGATTGAAAGTAGTATATTCCACTGAAAAACCTATGACGC
Organism: Peptococcaceae bacterium UBA5318; assembly: GCA_002408285.1. GTDB lineage: Bacteria > Bacillota > Peptococcia > DRI-13 > UBA5318 > UBA5318. Next base: position 35,059 of record DHRG01000056.1, read on the forward strand.
CCGGTGAAGCTGCTCATAACTGCAAAACGGGCTGTGTTTGTCCCGGCGGGGACGCCCATTGCGCCCTTAGACGACAGATCCCCGGAAGTAATGCCTTTGTCCCGCCGGTGGCCGGTTTGCTCCTCGCTTCTCAAGTGATCCGTGATATTTTGGATATAGATAATTCTTGTTGACAGTTTTTAAAAAAAATAAGATATTAGAAGAAGACCAAGGTGTGTAGAAGGACCGTTAAACACCATAGAACAATTTTATTAAGCAGGGGGATTGAAAAATGACGGCTGAAAATGTATTACATGTAAATGACAGTAATTTCAAGAGTGAAGTTTTGGAAGCAAAAATACCTGTGCTGGTGGACTTTTGGGCGTCATGGTGCGGACCATGTAAGATGATAGCGCCTGTCATCGAGGAAGTAGCGAGCGATTACGAGGGCAAGATTAAAGTATGCAAACTAAATGTTGATGAAAATAATACGGCTGAAGAGTATGGGGTCATGAGTATACCAACGATGGTCATTTTCAAAAATGGCAAAGAAATCAACCGGCTGGTTGGTTTTATGCCGAAAGCTAATCTCGTCAAAGTACTGGATCAGATTTAGGTGTGATCTTATGGAAAACTTTGATATAGCGATTATTGGCGGCGGGCCCGGCGGTTATGTAGCAGCCATTAAAGCCGCCCAAGCCGGTAAAAAAGCATGTCTTATTGAAAAGGATAAGCTGGGCGGCGTTTGCCTGAATCAGGGTTGTATCCCGACCAAGACCATGATTAAAAGCGTAGATGTGCTCAAAACAGTTAAAAACTGCGCTAAATATGGCGTTATGGGCGTTGATGTTTCAACGGCTGTCATTGATATGCTAAAGCTTCAGCAGCAAAAAAACAAAGTGGTGCGGAAGCTCGTTGGCGGAGTGGGCTATTTGTTAAAAGAAAACGGGGTCCAAGTAGTTGCCGGAAACGCGTCGTTTCTTGATAAGAATACTATCACTGCAGGAAATGGGCAAATAAAGGCTGATAATATCATAATCGCGACAGGCTCATCTCCGGCCAGGCTCCCCGTACCGATAAGCGGCGATGCCCCTGTAGTAACCAGCGCGGAAGTCCTGAACCTTAATAGAATACCGGAAAAAATGATAATAATCGGGGGCGGAGTAATAGGGATAGAGTTTGCCTATATTTTTAGTCAGCTAGGCGCTCAGGTGACTGTCCTGGAGTTACTCGACCGGATATTGCCGACGGTTGATGAAGAAATAACCGCTGAAGTTACCAAACTGCTGCGGGGTATCGGGGTAACGATAAACACCGGTTCCAAAGTCATACGGATCGAAGGCCATAAGGTGTATTTCGCGCAAGAAGGGGAAGAAAAAGCTGTTGAAGCTGATAAAATACTGATGTCCGTAGGCCGGATACCGGATACCGGGGGGTTGAACTTAGCGGCCATAGGCGTCCAGACCGAAAGAAATGCCATAGCGGTGGATGACCATCTGCGGACAAACCTTGCCAACGTATACGCCATAGGGGATGTAAATGGCCGGATGATGTTGGCCCATACTGCGTCTGCCGAAGGTATAGTTGCCGTTAGGAACATCCTGGGGGACGACGTCGTCATGGATTATACAAAAATACCGCAATGTATCTACCTGCAGCCTGAGGTAGCGTCGGTGGGGATGACGGAAAAACAAGCCAGGGAGCGGTATAGTGATATTAAAGTAGGAAGGTTCCCGTTGGCCGCCAATGGGAAAGCCTCCCTCGAAGGCCAATCTGTGGGCAGCATTAAAGTAATAGTTGAGCCAAAATGTAACAAATTGCTCGGTGCGCACATATATGGAACGCACGCCACGGAGATGATATCAGAGATGACTCTGGCCTTACAGCTTGAGTCCACAGCCGGGGAGATTGCGGGGACTGTGCACCCCCACCCGACTGTTTCGGAAATTATACCCGAGGCGTTTCACGCCGCCTTGGGGCAATCAATTCATTTTATTTGATCCGGTATTTTATTTGATCCAAGACGGGTCAAGAAAATTCTTAAAGAAAAAGACATGCAGTAGTGTTGTATAGAGCAAGCAAAATGTGGACCATATACAGCACTACTGCTATATTAGGTTCGGGGCATATTATTATGGTAAAACCGTCCGGGCCTCGCTAGGGCTTTGGGCTTGCAGGCTAAGGCGGAGTGAAGTAGAATGGTGATACAGGTGATGGAAATGGATTTATTTACCGGATTACAACAAGAAACACTTAAAAGAAAAACCCCGCTGGCAGCCCGTATGCGTCCTATGACTCTGGATGAGATTGTAGGGCAGGGGAGTATTATTGGGAAAGGGAAGCTTTTACGCAGGGCTATTGAAGCCGATCAGTTAGGATCTCTTATTTTTTTTGGTCCCCCGGGCACCGGGAAAACCAGCCTGGCTTTTTGTATTGCTCAAGCGACTAAAGCCCATTTTGTGAAAATAAATGCCGTAACATCCGGAGTGGCCGAGCTCCGCCAGGTGGTGAAAGAGGCCGACGACCAGCTGGGCCATTACCAACGGGGAACGATTCTTTTTATTGACGAAATCCACCGCTTCAACAAGGCCCAACAGGACGCTCTTTTACCAGCTGTAGAGGAAGGCAGAATTGTATTGATCGGAGCGACCACCGAGAACCCTTATTTCAGTGTGAATTCAGCGCTGCTGTCTCGCTCCCGTCTGTTCAGGCTGGAGCCCCTGGCAGAAGAGGAGATAATCGCCTTGCTTGAGCGGGCTTTACAGGACCGGGAAAGAGGCCTGGGAATGTACCGTGTTCAGGTCAGCCCCGAAGCGCTAAAACACTTAGCGGAGAAAGCCGGGGGTGACGCCCGGATTGCTTTGAACGGGTTGGAGCTGGCAGTATTATCCACTCCGCCCGATCGTCAGGGAATACGCAGGATAGACCTGCGCACTTCGGAAGAATCTATCCAGGAAAAGGCTGTGCTTTATGATAAAACCGGGGATCAGCATTATGATGTCATTTCCGCGTTCATTAAAAGTATGAGAGGATCTGACCCCGATGCGGCTTTGCATTATTTAGCCAGGATGCTGCAGGCTGGAGAAGACCCGCGTTTTATTGCCAGGCGGCTGATCATCCATGCCGCAGAAGATGTGGGACTGGCAGATCCGATGGCTCTAGTGGTTGCTCAATCGGCGGCTCATGGTTTAGAACAGGTAGGATTGCCGGAAGGGCGCTTGCTTTTGGCGGAAGCGGCCTTATACATTGCCTGTGCCCCGAAAAGCAATTCAGTCGTTCTGGGAATTGACAGGGCTTGGGCTGATGTGAAGGACGGTAATTACGGACCCGTACCGGCACACCTCAGAGGCGCCGGTTATCAGGGCGCGAAAGCTTTGGGACACGGAGAAGGATATCTTTATCCGCATAACTATACCGGCCATTATATCGAACAAGAATACCTGCCTCGTGAGCTTAAGGACGCCAAGTATTTCGAGCCTTCCCAGTTGGGAAAGGATATAGGTGTGGTACGCAAGAATAATGAAAAGTAAATTGGTTTATACTCACTGATAAAGACGTGAAGGAGTTGAATGATTGAATTGAGAAAAGTTTATTTAGATCATAGCGCGACTACGCCTGTGCGGCCTGAGGTAGCAGAATTGGTCCGGGAGTATATGACGCGCTGTTTTGGAAACCCCTCCAGCGTTCACTCCTTTGGCCGGGAAGCCAAAGCCGGGCTTACGAAAGCCCGGGAGCAAGCAGCTGGTGCTATCGGCGCCCATACGGAGGAAATTATCTTCACCAGCGGGGGAACGGAAGCAGATAATCTGGCCCTGCGGGGAGCAGCTTACGCTTATGCAAATAAAGGGAAGCATCTTATTACTTCTGCGGTAGAGCATCATGCGGTTTTGGATACCTGTAAGGAATTGGAGAAAGAAGGATACTCTTTAACTGTGCTGCCGGTGGACGAGTATGGTCTGATCAGGATGAACGATTTACGCCGGGCCATCACGCCTGAAACAATCCTGATATCCGTCATGCATGTCAATAACGAGGTGGGTACTATTGAGCCGATTGAAGAAATTGGCGCTTTAGCCAAGGAGCGCGGTATCCTCTTTCATACAGATGCGGTTCAGTCCCTCGGAAAAATCCCTATTGATGTGAAAAAAATGAATATTGATCTGCTCTCGGCCTCAGGGCATAAAATTTATGGGCCGAAAGGGACCGGCTTTTTATATGCCAAAAGAGGGATCAAGCTGCATCCGTTAGTATTTGGGGGAGGACAGGAGCGAAAGCTCCGTCCGGGAACGGAAAACCTGCCGGGCATAGTGGGCCTGGGGTTGGCTGCCGCCCTTGCCGTCCGGGAAATGGATATGGAAACGGCACGTTTACAGAAGCTGCGCGATTATATGATTAAGGAAATACTGGAAAAAATAAACGATGTCCAACTCAATGGACATCCGGATATACGGGTTTCCTCTAATGTGAATATTAGTTTTAAGTATGTTGAGGGCGAATCATTGTTGCTTTCGTTGGATATGAAAGGGATTGCCGCCTCCAGCGGTTCCGCTTGTACATCAGGCTCCCTGGATCCCTCCCATGTACTGACGGCCATGGGGATCTGCCATGAGGTTGCCCACGGTTCCGTGCGGATGACCCTGGGGCATGATAATACCGAGGAGGATATAAAATATGTTCTGGAAGCGCTTCCGCCCATCGTGGACCGTTTACGGGCCATGTCGCCTCTGTATCAGCAAAACAGAAAGGAGTGTGCCGGGTGTACACTGAAAAAGTAATGGATCATTTCACTAACCCCCGGAACGTTGGAGAGATTGAAAACGCCAATGGAGTAGGAGAAGTTGGGAATGCCTCCTGCGGGGATATTATGAGAATTTACCTCCTGGTGGAGGATAACATTATTAAGGATATCAAGTTTAAAACTTTTGGCTGTGGCGCGGCGATCGCTACCAGCAGCATGGTTACGGAAATGGTCAAGGGCAGGACGTTGGCTGAAGCGCTGGAGGTTACGAACAAGGCCATAGCGGAAGCCCTGGGGGGGTTGCCGCCTGTCAAAATGCATTGTTCCAATCTGGCGGCTGACGCCCTGAAGAGGGCTATCGAAGATTATCAGGCAGGGCAAGCGTCGTGAATACGAAAAAGAGGGTAATGGTAGCCATGAGCGGCGGCGTAGATTCTTCGGTAGCGGCCGCTTTGCTTTTGGAAGAAGGGTATGAAGTCATCGGAATAACCATGCAAATATGGCAGAAGGATCAACAGGATGAGCGAAACGGGGGATGCTGCTCGCTGACTGCGGTCAATGACGCGCGACGGGTTGCGGATCAGCTGGGCATTCCTTATTATGTTATGAATTTTCGCGATCTTTTTGCAGAAAAAGTGATCCATTATTTTATCCGGGCCTACCAACTGGGCCGCACCCCCAATCCTTGCATTGCCTGCAACCGCTATATTAAATTCGGGGCCTTTCTTCAGAAAGCGCGTTCGCTGGAAGCCGACTTTATTGCTACAGGTCACTATGCTAATGTTTGTTATGACCAAGACATAAAAAGATATTTGATGTACCGGGCTGACTATAAAGCCAAAGATCAAAGCTATGCTTTGTACACCATGAACCAGGAGCAGTTGTCCCAAACGCTCTTTCCCCTCGGAAAGTACACAAAGCCCGATATCAGGAAGAAAGCCGAGCAGCTTGGCTTATTGGTTGCCAATAAGCCGGACAGTCAGGAGATATGCTTTGTTAATGACAATGACTACCGAAAATTTTTATCCCGGCAGCTTTCCAAGCAGGAGATCAAACCGGGGCCGTTTGTAAATACGAAAGGCGATGTCCTTGGTCAGCATCAGGGGATCCCCTTTTACACAGTAGGACAGCGAAAAGGGCTGGGCCTGGCCTTAGGATACCCGGCCTATGTGGTGGCGCTTGATCCGTTGCGGGATTCGGTTGTGCTTGGCCGGGATGAAGAGGTCTTCCAACAGGAACTCCTGGCCGCGGACCATAACTGGATTGCCCTGGATACGTTGGAGGGGCCACTGGAAGTACAGGCAAAAATTAGATATAACGCTAAGGCCGCCCCGGCGGTCATTATTCCGGAAAGCGAAGGCCGCGTAAGGGTAAAATTTTTGGAACCGCAGCGGGCGATTACACCCGGACAGGCAGTTGTTTATTACCGGGATGATCTGGTAATCGGCGGCGGGACCATCGATCAGGTGATCTTCCAATAAAAAAAAATTCAGGAGGGCTTGGCTGAACATTTCTCCTTTGATTCTATAAGCGGCAGGAATATATTAATAAGCTCCGGATCAAACTGTGTTCCCGCACAGCGCCTCAATTCGGCTGCAGCCTTTTCGTGACTAAGCGCTTTACGGTAGGGCCGGTCGCTGGTGATGGCGTCATAAGCGTCGACAATAGCCAGTATCCGGCATTCCAGAGGGATGGCCTCTCCTTTTAACCCCAGTGGATAGCCGTTGCCGTTCCACCATTCGTGGTGTTTCAGGATCCAGTCGGCGATAATCATTAAATCAGGTGAGGATTGGGCAATGCGGCGCCCGATCTCACAATGACGGCGCATTTCAGCGGTTTCTTCAGAGGTTAGCCGCCCGGGCTTGAATAAAATACGGTCGGGGATACCAACCTTGCCAATATCATGGAACTGGGCCAATAATACTAAATCTGCAATATTTCGTTCGGGAAGGGCGACCGCTTCACCCAGTTTCTTTACCAGCTCCCGCATCCGGTTAGCATGCCATTCGGTAGTAAAATCACGGGCTTCCAGAGCCCTGATGAGCGTAGCGACGATCGTGCTGCGGGTACTCTGGCGGTGGTGCAATTTTTCCCGGTTCATATCATTGTAGGCTTCCTTATATAAGTCCGGTAAGCTCAATCGACTGCTGATAGCAAAGCCTATAGATATACTGAGCGGTATTTTATTGATTCCTTGCGTCAATTGTGAATTATATTGTTCAACAGTATTTCTTAGCCTAAGACATGCATTTTCCAGCTTTTCTCGTGAACATGCGGGAAGTAATACTGCAAATTCGTCGCCGCCTATCCGGGCTACCACGTCGCTTTCTCTAAAACATCCTTTACTGATCCTGGCTGTGGTTTGTAAAAGCAGATCCCCTTGTTCGTGGCTAAAGGTATCATTAACGAGCTTAAGACCGTCGATATCAAAAATGATAATTCCGACCGGGTCATGGGGCTTGCCGTTCAGCCGCTTCATTTCCTCTTCAAAATAAGCCCTGTTGTATAGTCCCGTCAGCGGATCGTGGATATCAATAAATTTTAGCTGTACTTCCATTTGTTTACGTAATGTCATATCATCCTCATAGGCAAAATAGGCGGAATTGACTGAATAAATAAAGTCTTGGAGATTCCCTGAAAGCTCATCTGTTCCCAAGTGCTTTTCAATTTGTTTTTTCAGGAGTTTATGTAATTCCATGACTTCATCCAAGACCTCCCTGATTATTAGTACCTGTCATCGGGCATTTTTATTAATTACGAATAAACTTAAATATATGGATATACAATCATTTAAATATAATTATACATATTGCATATTATTCTGTCAATTGACTGATAACCGGCTAATGCATGGAGCCATGTATTTTGTGGCATACTAGTATCAAGGAAATACTCCGTTTTAATATCTTTGCGCAGAAAGGCTGCTTAAGAAAATGAAAAGAGGACGGGAAATCCGGAACCTGCCTGTCATTGATGTTGAAAGCGGGAACCATCTGGGGATTGTCCAGGAATTAAAAATGGGAAGGGATTATCAAATAGAAGGGCTATACTATATTTCCCCCGAACAGGGAAGTTTATATCTACCGCTTAACAAGGTCATTCAGATCGGACGGGACGCTGTTTTGGCCGAGGGTAATGGAGTCTTGCCTAAGGAGGTACACCCCCCTGATTTAGAGGAAGTTCAGTATGAGGGTTCCTGGGTGATGACGGATTCGGGCAAAAGCTTAGGAACCGTTGAAGATATTGTCATTGAGGAAGAGCAAGGGAAGATCGTCGGTTATGAAATATCAGACGGTTATTTAAAAGACTTGCTGACGGGAAGAAAAATGATAGCGGTTTCCGATGTGCTCACTTTTGGAAACGATACGGTCATTGTGAAAGAAAATTATTTAGAATAGGGGGAAGCAGTATGAACTGTCCTGTGTGCGGCGGAAATTCGGTGGGAAAAGTAGGACTGGAGCAGTTTTACTGCTGGGAGTGTTTTTTAGAGTACCAGCGCCATGGCGATATTGTGAAAATATTTTCGGTAGCTGAAGACGGCAGCCTCGTAGATTTTCAACCGGTCGGTTAAATTATTATAGAGGAGGTGATACAGCTTTGCGAATGAGCTTTTTAAATGGAGTCATGCTTGGGGGAGTCGCCGGAGCAATAGTGGGCTTATATTATTATCCCCAACTGAAACAAAAGCCGCATAGGATTTTTCTGAAAAGAGGCAGGAGATGGGGACGGCAAACCGGCAGGCTTATGTCTGACATGGCTCATGAAATGAGTGGGATGGTGAAAAACAGGATGCATTAAAGAGCAAGCGAGGGCTTGCTCTTTTCATAATACCGATCCAAATATGGACAAATGGGGCGAGAGTCATGACTATCTATTGGCGGGAAGTCTGGCGATACCTTGGAACTTTCCTCGGCTTAGGCTTTATGCTATGGCTTTTATACTATATCCGGGGAATTTTTGTACCTTTTGTGATGGGTTTTCTTATTGCCTATCTTCTTGACCCTCTGGTGGATTTTGTAGAGAAAAAAGGCTGTGGACGCAGTCGGGCTATTATAATTATTTACTTTTTAATATCAGGAATGCTCTGTTTGTTTATTGTTTTTATTCTTCCTGTTATATACCATGACCTCAACCAACTGATTTTGGTTCTTCCCCAATATGTCCAGTCTGTGGAAAATACCCTGCGGGATATGCAGATCGGTTATAATAACGTACTTATACCCGATGCCGTAAGATGGGTTATTGATGAAACGGTTCAACAGGGGCAGAGTATTCTGCTGCGGATAGCCCAAGGGTTATTGGGAGCTTTGCTAACTTTGTTTTCACAGCTTTTCAATCTTGTTTTAGCGCCTGTGGTGGGTTTTTATTTTCTTAAAGATTTCCAGCGGATAGGAGAAACTTTGCTGATGCTGATTCCTGTCCGGTTTCGGACGGAAGCGGCCCAAATCGGCGCGGAAATCAATGATATCATCAAAAAATTTATCCGGGGCAATCTTTTGGTAGCTTTATTAGTAGCCATTCTTGCTTCCGGCGGGATGTATCTTATTGGGATGGATTTTTCTCTTTTGATCGGAGTCATTGTTGGGATCACTAATTTTATCCCCTATTTCGGCGCGGTTATCGCCGCGGTCCCCGCTGTTTTATTAGCTTTACTTAAATCAAAGTGGCTGGCCTTGTATGTTTTGGGCATGATGGTAGTGATCCAGCAGTTGGAGGGGAACATTATTTCTCCGAAAATAATTGGCGACAGCGTTGGCCTGCATCCGCTGGTCCTTATCTTTGTTCTTTTGGCCGGAGGACAGTTCTGGGGATTCTGGGGGCTTTTAATAGCCATACCGCTGGCCGCTATTCTTAAAGTCCTGGTTAAGCATATTTATTTGCATTTAATATAGCGGTTAATATAGCTTCGTTGACAAAAAGGACAGGGTTTCGTATAATTATTTTGTTACATATGGTTAATAAGCCCAATAAACAGCCGTGTAACGGCAGGCAGGGTAAAAGGAGTCTGACTCTCGTCCTGACACGGAAGTGTTAGTGAGCGGGAGTTTGTTTTTTGATTTGGCGTAAGGAGGATAAATATCATGATGAGTGGTAATGAGATCCGCGAAAAGTTTTTAGCGTATTTTGAAAGTAAAGGACATACCCGGGTGACGAGTTCGTCTTTAGTACCCCATAACGACCCTACTTTGTTATTTGCCAACGCCGGTATGAATCAGTTTAAGGACGTGTTTTTAGGCTTGGACAAAAGAAATTATAACCGGGCCACCACTTCCCAAAAATGCGTCAGGGCGGGCGGCAAGCACAATGATCTGGATACAGTCGGGAGAACAACGCGGCACCATACCTTTTTTGAAATGTTGGGAAACTTCTCCTTTGGGGATTATTTTAAAAAGGATGCTATCCTTTTTGCCTGGGAGTTTCTCACCCAAGAAATGAAATTTCCGGCGGATAAACTATACGTCACTATTTACACGGATGATGATGAAGCCTGGGAGTTATGGCGTGAGTTGACGCCTGTCCCGGCTGAAAGGATCATTCGCCTGGGGGAAAAAGACAACTTCTGGTCCATGGGTGATACCGGACCTTGCGGACCCTGCAGTGAGATACATATCGACCGGGGTGAAAAGTACACTTGCGGTCCGAATTGCGGCATTGGCTCTTGCGATTGCGACCGCTATCTGGAAATATGGAATTTAGTATTTATGCAATATAACAGGGACGCCGACGGCAAGATGACCCCCTTGCCGCGGCCGAGTATTGACACCGGCATGGGACTGGAACGGATCGCCTCCATTGTGCAGGGAGTGGACAGTAACTATGATACGGATCTCATACAACCGATTATCAAAGCGATCGAAAAGGTAAGCGGGACCAAGTATCACCGCGATCAGCGGGGCTTTCCCTTGCGGGTGATCGCCGACCATATCCGTTCCTGCACCTTTTTGATTAGCGATGGCGTCATACCGGGGAATGAAGGAAGAGGGTATGTGCTGCGCCGGATTTTGCGGAGAGCGGTACGCTTTGGAAAGGTGCTGGGGATCGAGCGGCCTTTTATGTACAGACTGGTTTCAGAAGTTATTGCTCAGATGGGCGCGGCTTATCCGGAGATATGCCGGAATGAGGAATTTGTCGCTAAAGTGATCCGGACGGAAGAGGAGCGTTTCCACGAAACTCTAAGTGACGGGATGCGTTTAGCCCAGGAGACCGTGCGGAAAGTTCAGGCTGCGGGAGGAGATACCCTGCCCGGTCAGGATATTTTTAAACTGTATGATACCTTTGGTTTTCCTCTGGATTTGAGCCGGGATATTGCTGAAGAAGCCGGGCTCAAGGCGGATCTGGCTGGATTTGACCAAGCGATGGAGGAGCAAAGGAAAAGAGCGAGGGCCGCCCGAAAGGAGAAACGGACCTGGGATTTGGCTCTGACAGTGGCGGATTTGGCCGGAGATATACCTGCAACTCATTTTTGCGGTTACGAAACCATGAGCCGGGAAACGGTGGTCCAGGCGGTAATAAAAGACGGGGAAAGTGTGGAAAAAGCGGAAGAAGGCGAGGAGGTCTGCATAATTACCGCGGAAACTCCTTTCTATGCCGAAAGCGGCGGACAAATAGGCGACTGCGGCGAAATCCTGACCGCCAAGGGGAAGGTAGCCGTTCATACCACTGAAAAAATGCCCGATGGGAAAATCATCCATCAGGGCACAGTCAAGGGCCTTGTGAAAAATGCCGAAAAAGCCTTGCTGGCCGTCGATCCGGTTTCCCGTTGGAATACCTCCCGCAATCATACCGCCACCCATCTTTTGCATAAAGCTTTACAAACGGTGCTGGGCAGTCAGGTCCATCAGTCAGGTTCGGCTGTGGATGGAGAGAGGCTGCGGTTTGACTTTAATCATCCGATGGCGGTAACTCCCGATGAATTAATAAAGATTGAAGACATTGTTAATGAACAGATCTGGAGCGCTCTGGAGGTAAGCGCCGCCGAAACGACCCTGGATCAAGCCAGGGAGGCGGGAGCTACTGCGCTGTTTGGAGAAAAATACGGGGATATTGTGCGGGTCGTTAAAATCGGCGAGTATAGCCGGGAACTTTGCGGCGGCACACATGTCAACAATACCAGTCAGATCGGAATGTTTAAGATTACCGGCGAAGGGGCTGTTGGCGCCGGGCTGCGCCGCATTGAAGCGGTAACCGGACGCAGCGTCCGTAAATACCTGGCGGAACGGGAGCAATTATTGGACGGGATTTCAGAAGTTCTTAAAACTCCGAACCAAGAGATCGCCAGGCGCGTACAAACACTTTTAGAGGAGCTGAAGCAGAAAGAAAAAATGTTAGAGCAGCTCCAATCCCAAGCGGTACGTTGCCAGGTCGACGAGCTTCTCCATAAAGTTATGACCATCGGGGACGCCCGGGTCCTAATCAGCAGGGTGCAGACCGACAATATGGAAACACTGCGCAATATGGCCGATATGTTTAGAGAAAAACTTAATTCGGGTATAGTAGTACTGGGCAGTGTCATGGAGAATAAAGTAAATTTTGTTGTTGCGGTTACGCAGGATCTGACTGCCAGGGGCGCCCATGCCGGTAATATCATTAAAGAGCTGGCCAAAATCACCGGAGGCGGCGGGGGGGGAAGGCCTGAAATGGCGCAAGCCGGCGGTAAGGATACCGCGAAATTAGAGGAAGCGCTCGGCCAGGCCAGGATCATAATAGAAAAACAATTAAAGAGAAATTAAAAAAATGTCTTATCATAAAGGATAATGGTGTACACGTCAAGAATATCTATATTTAACAAGGGAAAAAAGCGGGTGATGGTATGGCTAACGAAAAATATGAAAAGACAATGATGTTCAGGGTAAAGACAGAAGACGATGTCAAGGCTGCGGATATTCTGCATCATGTATATCAAGCTCTTCAGGAAAAGGGATATAACCCCATCAACCAGTTGGTAGGGTATTTGTTGTCGGGGGATCCAGCCTACATCACTAACCATAATAATGCCCGGGCGATGATTCGAAAAATGGAACGTGATGAACTGCTGGAAGAGCTGGTAAGATCTTATCTTGGCAAATAATCTAAAGCCCCGCGCGTTTGTGCGGGGCTTTAGAAACAGATGAGGATTTTTATGAAATATAAAATACTGGGTCAAACAGGTATAAAAGTTTCCCGCATTTGTTTTGGAACGCTTACTATGGGGCCTCTGCAGGCTAACCTCAGCCTGGCCGGGGGCGCGGGACTTATTCGCTATGCGTTGGAGCAGGGCGTTAATTTTTTTGATACGGCCAAGCTCTATGGAACATACCCGTATCTAAAAAAAGCTTTACAAGGGTGGCCGCAACCGGTAGTGATCTCCAGCAAATCTTATGACTACACCTGGGAAGGGATGAAAAAAAGCCTGGAGGAAGCTAGGGTTGCCCTAGACCGTGATACCATTGATATTTTTTGCCTTCATGAACAAGAATCAGAACTGACCCTCGCCGGGCACCGGCCGGCGCTGGAATACCTGGAAGAGGCAAAAACGCGGGGACTGATTAGGGCGGTTGGGGTTTCCACCCATACTGTGAAGGTGGTTAAGGCCGCCGCCCAAATGAATAACATTGAGGTCATTCATCCCTTGGTCAACATGCGGGGACTTGGTCTTTTGGATGGAACGCTGCCCCAAATTTTAGCGGCGGTCAAGGATGCTTATGAAAACGGAAAGGGTCTTTACGGGATGAAGGCCTTGGGCGGAGGGAACCTAATCAGTCAGGCGGAAAGCGCCCTTAACTTTGCTTTTACTATGCCCTATCTGCATAGTGTTGCCCTGGGGTGTAAAACAAAGGAAGAACTGGATTTTAATATTGCCGTGTTGGAGGGCAGGATACCGTCCCCCGAGTTAGTCCGGAAAGTAAGAAAAACACCGCGCCGGCTTCATTTTGAGGATTGGTGCGCCGGCTGTGGCGCTTGTGTTAAAAAATGTCCCTCCGGCTTGTTGGCTCTGCGGAATGGGAAAGCGGCGCTGGTAGGGGACGGCTGCTTGTTCTGCGGTTATTGCGCGGCTGTATGCCCCGATTTTGTGATTAAGGTTATTTAGGAGGTTAGAATGTGCGTATCCTCGGTTTGGATGTTGGCGACCGGCGAATCGGCATTGCCATAAGCGACGAGATGGGAATTACAGCTCAAGGTTTAATGACGTTACAGCGGACAAAAATCCACGAAGATCTGCAAAAGTTGATTCAGCTTGTCCAAGAAAGAGAAGTTTCGAAGATTGTCGTAGGATTGCCTAGAAATATGAACGGAACTTACGGCCCCCAGTCTGCTAAGGTGAAGGAGTTTATGAATAGATTGCTGGAAACGCTGCAGGTGGAGGTTGTTTATTGGGATGAAAGGCTGACTACCGTCGCGGCGCAGCGGACTCTGATCGAGGGGGATCTGAGCCGCAAGAAACGTAAGCTTGTTGTGGATAAGATCGCGGCGGTGATAATTTTGCAAAGTTATTTGGATCTATGTTCGGCGAAATAAGAATTCGTAAACAGGATAATCCAAGATACGAAATAGGCTGCCGGGAGGGTGATCGTGAAAGCACGATCATTCTTTTTATTTTCCATACAAAATTTATTGAATTCGCTATTATTCGACATAAAGCGAGAGATTTTTTAGACATTTTGTGATACCTTATATTACTGTGTACATATTTTTAAGGAGATCGCTGATGATTTCTATAATTTATACATTAATCAGTGAAAAATACCTAAGGGAAAAAGATCGCGGATCAATGCCGCCCAATGACTTACTGGATGAGTTGCCCTATGCCTTAACAGCCTACGACTCCGCTCACCGCTTGACATATGCCAATAAGAAAGCGGAAGAATTATTGGGTTTTACTGAAGAAGAGATGCTGGGATTAACGAATCAGGAAATCAGCAAAAAATTTTATGGGCTATCCTATGATTATGAAAGTATTTTGTATGAAATAAGCGATTCGGAAGAGTTGGGGAAAGACACGGTCAAAACGCTGCGTAACAGATATGGCGACCGCCTCACAATAAATATAAATATCAGAAAGTTAAAAAATGGGTGGATATTATGCCAGTTTACACCGGCTAAAGAGGAACAGGAGCTTAAAAATCTAAAACTGCAGACTAAAACGATATTGGACTCGCTGAAGGCCCAAATTCTGATGACTGATGAGCAAGGGAGAATTATCGTTTGCAATGACGCTTTTGCTGAATCCGTTGAAATGAAAAGCCAAGACATAATTGGGTGGAATATTAATGATTTCAAAAATTATTTATTATTTAAAAAGCGGTCTTTTTACGGGGAGGAAACAACACCGCAAGAAAATGCCGGTGTATATGAAGCGCATTTTATCACCTCTCAGGGGAATAAAAAAGAGGTTTTTGTCCTGCAAGATTTTATACGTAATCTGGAGGGTGAAACAATTGGCATGATTGAAACATTCTTCAATAGCGCCCGTTTTAAAAAAGAGCAGCAGGTACGGCAGCAGCATGAAAAGCTTGTTTTATTGGGTCAAGTGGCTACGGGTATCGTGCATGAGATACGGAATCCCTTAACGGCTATCAAAGGGTTTGCTGAAATTATCAGACTTAAAGGGCGCGGTCAGGATATTAAGGAGTATGCCGACTATATTGATGAGGAAGCGGACCGTATCAATAAAGTAGTTACGGATATCCTGAATTATGCGGACCCTCATGCGCCGGTTTTTCAGGAGATCAGGATACATCAGATCGCCGAATACCTGCGGCTGATGACAGTAAGTGACACAAACTTCCAACGGGTTATGGTGAGATTCGATTGTTCTGGCGATAACAAAACCTTCCAGGCTGATCCCGACCAAATACGTCAAGTTCTTTTGCACGTAATGCAAAATTCATTGGAAGCCATGACCCAGGTGGGGAATGCGCGGTTAGATATTGTAACGGGGTTCAATAAGGAAACGGAGGAAGTCTTTATTTCGCTGACCGATAATGGGCACGGCATGTCGGAAGAAGAGAAAATGAGAGCGGGTATGCCCTTTTTTACCACGAAGGATAAAAGAATGGGGTTAGGCCTTAGTATTTGTTACCGGATCATAAAGCAGCACCGGGGCAGGATATGTCTGGAGAGCCGGCCCGGGAAAGGCACAACCATAACGCTTTATTTGCCTTGTACTTCATAACCTTGCCGGAAACACGCCAGATCGGCTGGAAATGTTGACAACGATTATATCAGGCTGTACAATTGCTGTAACAAGAAAAGGAAAGAGGTGGGAAAAACTATGATAGAAAACGATGAAAAAGTTGTTTTAGTTGATGAAGATGGGGAGGAGCATGAATTTGCCCTGATTGATGTGATCGAGATGGATGGTGAGGAGTATGCCATTTTAGAACCGCTGGAAAGCGAAGAAGAAGATTCAGAAGCAATCATACTTAAAGTTGGTAAGGATGAAGATGGAGAAGATATATTGTTCGATATTGAGGATGATGAGGAATGGGAAAGGGTTGCCGATAAGTGGCAGGAGCTCATTGAATCCGATGAAGAGGAAGATTAACAGTACGTTAGTACGTTCAAAAGGAAGCTTCTCATGTTAGCTTGAGGGGCTTCTTTCTTTTTCATTGAATAATTATGCAAGGAAGGGGTAAGTTTGTAAGGAAGGGTTTAAAATGCTGGAGGAATGTGAGATTAAAAGGCATACCGTTTCTATGTGGATATTGCTGATGCTGTATATGCCGGTAATTGCTCAGGCTCAAGAATTACGGATTATTTCCGGTGTTTCGTTCCAGGGCCATCCGCTCGGAGGATTGAATATGGAACAAACAGAAGTGCTCTTTTGTTATGAGGAGAGGAAACTGAATAAACAAAAAATTATCCTGATCCATTCCGAACAGGAAATAAAATCCGGTTATCGTGAATGGGGCGTGGTTTTAGACCGGGAGCGCATTTGGCGGGAGGCCGTTGCGTTGGGGAGAGCGGGCCCTTGGTGGCGAAGGTTTTGGCTGCGGTGGGATATCCGCAAAAATGGTTGTTCCATCCCCCTGTATTTAAAGGTTGATAGGAGCAGCCCCCCCGCAAGCGTGCTGGAATATGCCCGCTCCTTGCAAAGTGAGGCCAGAAATGCCGGGATAAGAATAACAGCGGGCAATAAGGTCGTCATTGAACCGGAGGTATATGGGCAAGAGGTTGATTGGGAGGCGCTCCATGGGGTTTTGACACAAGAATTAGCGGTACACCCGGGAGAAGTCTTGCGTTTACCCCTAACGCTCAAGAAGGTAAGGCCGGAGAAGACTAGGAAGGATTATGAGAATTACAAAATTACAGGCTTGCTGAGTGAATTCACGACGCAATTTAATCTGGAAAAGACTAAGCGGGTCAAGAATATGAAGATCGCGGCCCGTTCTCTGGACCAGGTCCTCATTGCGCCCGGTGAAACTTTTTCCTTCAACCGTTCGGTGGGGCCGCGCACCAAGGAAGCAGGCTATGATGAAGCCGATATCATCCTCAATAACGAGATGGTTCCCGGCATCGGAGGGGGGGTTTGCCAGGTTTCCTCCACTCTTTATAACGCTGTTCTAAAAGCAGGCTTGCCTGTTATTGAACGGTATCATCATTCCCTGCTTATTCCTTATGTAAAACCAGGGCTGGATGCCACAGTTGCCTATGACAGCAAGGATCTGAAATTCCTCAACAATACGTCCTCTTATTTGCTGATCAGCGCAGGAATAGATCAGAATAAGCTGATCTGCAAAATATTTGGTTATCCGGTCAGCGGGCGGAAAGTAATTATTAAGGATATCAAAGAATACGAAATACCTCCTAAAACGGTTTACCGGAAGGACCCCGGTCTGCCTGACGGAGAATATCTACTGGAACGGGAGGGTCTGGCGGGATGCGTTATTCGCGTTGTAAGAGAAACGTACGAGGGGGGCAGGAAAGCTTCCAGCGAAGTGATTTCCAGGGATACTTACCAGCCTGTGGACCGGATTTTAAAGGTTTCCCAGGGTTCTCTTCTCCTGTCCAATTAGGACAAACTGTAGTATAATAAAAAAACATGATATACAAAAGGTGATAAGGTGATGATTCTTCCGGTGACGAAATATCGTAGAAAAGGCAGGAAGCTTGCGGCATGGGGCGGCGCCGTTATCATACTGATTATAATTTGCGCGGGGGTCTTCCACAGCCAGTTAGGGGCTGTGGAACCGGATACAAATGAAGAGCGGCCTTTTATCATCAAGAATGGGGCGACTCCCGGTGAAATAGCCCGGGACTTACAAAGTGAGGGGCTTATCAAAAGCGCCGCCTCATTCATGGCTTATGCCCGTTTATCGGGTAACATCAGTAAGTTTAAAACAGGAGAATACCTGGTCAAACCCTCGCAAAGTATTTTTGAAATAGTGGATATGCTTGTCAAGGGCAGGGTGGTCGCAGTCAGCTTTACCATTCCGGAAGGGTTAAATTTACGGGAAATTGCCAAGGTTTTGGATAAGCAGGGGATTGTTGCACAGGAAGATTTTTGGCGTGTGGAAAAGGAAGGGGATTTTAATTATTCTTTTCTCCAGGGACTTCCTAAGGATGAACGCAGATTAGAAGGCTACCTGTTTCCTGATACTTATAGGATCTCCAAGGGGATGGAGCCGGAGAAAGTAATTGATATGATGCTGAAACGGTTTGAGCAGGTCTATAAAAAGCTGCCTGCCAATAAAACCAATCTTTCCGCGCGTGAGGTGGTGATTCTGGCTTCTATTGTCGAAGGGGAATCAAAGCTTGATAAAGAGCGGCCGGTAATTGCAGGTGTCTTTTTGAACCGCTTAAAAATAAATATGAAGCTGGACGCGGATGCGACTGTCCAGTACTTATTTGACGAGCATAAGGAACGGGTTTTGTATAAGGATTTGGAGATTGATTCGCCTTATAACACCTACCGCTATAAGGGACTGCCCCCCGGACCTATCGGCAGCCCGGGCGAGGCTTCGTTACGGGCCGTTTTGGAGCCTGCGGAAAGCAAGTACTATTATTTTGTAGCCAAAAAGGACGGCAGCGGTGAGCATGTTTTCTCTAAAACCCTTGCCGAACAAGGCAGAGCAAAAAAACTACTGGGGTACTAGGAGTGTGTCGATGTGTCGGAAGTCCTTCCAGATCAGGTAATCGAATTTCTGCAGACGATGCTGCCGGAAAGATCGGAGCTATTGAAAAGAATCGAAGAAGAATGCCGGCGGGATCACATACCTTTGGTGAGTCCGGAAGTGGGGCAATTTTTGCAGGTTCTGCTGCGCATCAAAGGGGCGCAAAGAGTCCTGGAATTAGGAACGGGGATCGGATATTCGACTATCATATTGACTCAGCCGAATACTCAAAAAGATAGGCATATTACAACTGTTGAAATTGACGAAAACCGGTATCGGAGGGCCTGCGGCAATTTTGCCGAGGCGGGCGTCGCTAAGTATATTACGCCTGTCTTAGGGGACGCCAATGAGGTGATACCGGATTTGGCGGGAACGTTTGACTTTATTTTCGTGGATGCGGCGAAAGGACAATACCCTGGCTTTTTTAACAAGGTATGGACATTGCTGGAGCCGGGGGGTATCATTGTTTGCGATAATATTTTTTTGCACGGCTGGGTCATTGACATGACCTGGCCTGAGAGAAGAAAGAAGACAATGGTGTGCCGGGTCAGGGCTTTTTTGGAAACCCTTCGGGACCATCCTCAATTAGCGACAACGTTATTGCCGCTTGGGGACGGACTATCGGTGAGCGTGAAGGAGTTTGTCAAAGATGAAAAAGGCGGAGCTGTTAGCCCCTGCGGGAAATCTTGAAAAACTGAAAATGGCGGTCCATTATGGGGCTGATGCGGTTTACCTGGGCGGTAAAGAATATGGATTGCGGGCTTTTGCCGGCAATTTTTCCGTGCCGGAGATAGCGGAAGGCGTAATCTACGCTCACCGGCGCCAGGCCAAGGTTTATGTGACCATCAATATTTTTGCCCATAATAAAGATCTGGAAGGATTGGAAAACTACCTCGCAGCTTTATCGGAAATAAATGTGGACGGCCTCATCATTTCCGATCCGGGGGTCTTGGATATTGCCCAAAGGACAGTTCCACAAATGGACCTTCACCTTAGTACGCAGGCGAATACTACTAACTGGGCCAGCGCACGTTTTTGGCAAAGCCGGGGGGTTAAAAGGATCGTGCTGGCCCGGGAACTATCACTTGCGGAGATCGCCAAAATACGGGAACACGTGGAAGCCGAGTTGGAGGTCTTTGTTCATGGAGCTATGTGTATTTCGTATTCCGGACGGTGCCTCCTTAGCAACTACCTGGCCGAACGGGACGCCAACAAAGGGGAATGCGCCCAGCCTTGCCGCTGGCACTATACCCTGACGGAGGAAAAAAGGCCGGGCCTCTATTATCCCGTGCAAGAAGATGAGCGGGGGTCTTATATTTTTAATTCCCACGATCTTTGTTTGCTGCCTCACTTGCCGGCGTTGATAAAAACAGGCGTCAACAGCCTAAAAATTGAAGGCCGGATGAAAAGCGCCTATTATACGGCCATAGTGGTGAATGCTTATCGTAAAGCGCTTGACGCTTATTACGCCGACCCGGATAATTATGTGTTAGATCCCAAATGGTATGAAGAACTTTGTAAAGTAAGCCACCGCTCTTATACGACGGGCTTTTTATTTGGTAAACCGCAAACCGGGGACCACAATTATGGGACCTCCAACTATGTCCGCAGCTATGATTTTGTGGGAGTAGCGCTTTCCTACGACGAAGGATCAGGATGGGTCACGGCGGAGCAGCGCAATCATTTCAAGGTGGGGGAAGAATTGGAGTTTATCGGGCCTCAAACAGACATGTTTTGCTACAAGCTAAGTGTGATGGAAGATCTGGAGGGAGTAGCTTTGGAGGCCGCCCCCCATCCTCAGCAGATCGTACGTTTTCCTGTTAATCAGAGGGTCTTTCCGGGAGATTTGATCAGGCGGGCGAAAGATGGATAATCAACTGGATTTGATAATCGCCCGGAAAGATATTGCGTTTCTGACCAAGATCATGGAAGGGTATGATAATCTGGGAGTTGTTTCTACCGTCAATGCCGAAGAAGGGCTGGTAACCGTTCACTTTACGCCGGGCACGGAGCCTATGGTCAGGGACATTATTTCCAATCTGCCCTTTGCGGTTAAAAAAATCTTCCCTTGGTAAGGATAATGCCAGGGGGTTTTTTTATGCCAAAAAGGACACAAAAAATTATATATATCTATGGTTTTATTCTTATTTTGGCGCTGGCCCGAACAGCCTATCTTCAGCTTTGGAACGGCCCTAATTCCGGTTTCGCCCTGGCCGAGAAAGCTCTGAAATACCGGACGCAGGCGTTGGCGGGCGAGGAGTATTGCCGGGGAGAAATATTGGACCGCAATCTCTTGTCCCTAACCGATAGCGGTATTAGACCCGTCGTCGCGGTATATCCTACCAATATCTCAAATATCCCGGATACGGCTCAGAACCTGGCCAGCTTTTTGGGATTAGAAAAAAGCCATATTGAAAACCTGATCAAAAGAGGAAAAGAAAATTATGGGGTCCGGGCGCCTGTCATCATCAAAACGAACCTCACCGCAACTGAGATTTCGGAGATCGAGAAATTAAAGAATCCGGGGGTAACCGTTTTGCCGCTAAAAACACGGTATGGTCCCCATGCTTTAGCGACGCATATTATCGGCTACTTAAATAGTATCGACGGGAAGCAGTGGGAAAAACTGACGCTGGAAAGAAGAACGGCGGAAAGCAACGGGGCTTTACCTACCGCTTATAAAATAACTGATAAGATAGGCGTGGCAGGCTTGGAAGGAAAATATGAGCAGGTTTTGAAAGGCTCGCGTCCCCAAGACCGGATCATTGCCATCACGGACGGCAGCGGCCGTATCTTGCCGGGGATTGGCACGAGAGTCCAGGAAGAAGTAAACGATCCCTGGCGAAACCATCTGGTGTTGACTCTCGATAAAAAATATCAGGAGATTGTCGAGCGGGTGATGGACCAGGAAATCACCCGGGGAGCGGTAGCCGTTATCGACATCCCGACGGGTGATGTTTTGGCTTGCGCCAGCCGCCCTAATTTTAAGCAGGATGAGATTTACAAATATCTTTCCGGGGGTGATGAGCTCCTGGACCGCTGCGGGCGGGTGGCTTTTTATCCGGGGTCGGTGTTTAAAATGGTAATAGCGGCGGGAGTCCTGGAAGAAAAACTCGTCACGACTTCGGAAGAGTTTCAGTGCCGGGGCGCTCATTTATTTGCCGATCAAACCGAGATCAAGTGCCTCTCTGAACACGGGACCGTAGATTTGGCGGATGCGATTTCCCGATCCTGTAATACGACGTTTGTCCAACTGGGTCTTAGGCTGGGAGGGGCAAAACTGGCGGAATACGCCGCTAAACTCGGTTTTACGATCAGCGTTGGGAGCAATTCGCCCCCCGCTTTAGTAGGGAATGCGGCGATAGGACAAGAAGGGGTTTTAGTAAGTCCTCTGCAGATCGCTAATCTTTATGCTACTTTGGGCCGTAATGGTTATTACCGGCCGTGGCGGATCGTTTCGGAAATCAGGAATTATCAGGGGGATGTGATCCAGGAGTACCCCGGCAAACCGCCGGTACAAGTAATCAGTGAAAATACTTGTGAAATTCTGATAAAAGACCTGACCAGGGCGGTGCAAGCAGGATCAGGGAAACAAGCCTGGCTCCAGGAGGGAGGAACAGCCGGGAAAACCGGAACGGCGCAGGCTAACGATACGAACAGGGTTATTGCCTGGTTCGCCGGGTTTACACCCGTTGAAAACCCGCAGCTGGCTATTGCCGTTATGGTTGAAGAAGATACGCACGGACTCTATACCGGCCTTAGGGGCGGAGAAACCGCCGCGCCTGTTTTTAAAAAGATCGTCGAGCAAATCAATGACCTTAGATTATATCCTTGACAAGCAAAAAACAAACTTCTACAATTTATGAGGAAACATTTTTGCAGGAGGTAATTTAAGTGCCGACGTACAATTATCGCTGTCCCAAATGCGACAAATTTACTGTTTCTCAGGGTATCAAAGAGCCCCCGTTGACGGTTTGCCCGACTTGTGGTTCTGCTGTTCATCGTGTGATAGGGAAGAACGTTAATATTATATATAAATGTTCAGGTTTTTATTGTACCGATCACAAGACCAGTTCCGGACAACGGGATCCCAAAAATGAAACAAAGACAGAAACAAAGACAGAAACAAAGACGGGAAATAATTGAAATAATTAATGAAATAAAAAACCGTGTAGTTTAAACGCCTACCCGGTTTTTTGCCCTTCTTTTTTTCTGTTACTGTTGGCCTTTCATTTGTTCTTCAGCAAATTGAACGAGTTTTCTCGTCATATAACCACCGATATAACCGTTTTGCCGGGAGGTTAAGCTTCCCTTATCAATATTGGCATAGTTTGCTACTCCCAGTTCGTTGGCCATTTCATATTTCATATTGTTTAGAGCATTGGAAGCGCCCTGTACAGCAGGCTTGTTGCTGCTTCTTGCCATTTTCATATTCCTCCTTTCTTGTCTGGTATTTTTGTTCAGTAGTAGCATGTGTCAATAGTATGAAGAATATGTAATCAATATTTAACAAAAGCACCAAAAAGAACCTTCAAATATTTTGTTAAGACAGACACTTTTTGCGGATCACCTCCATATTATAATGAACGACTGGTATTGGAGGTGGATCACAGATGGGCTTAGGCACAGTAGTCATTGCTACTGCCACCATGTTGCAAAGTTTATTGCTTTTGGTTTATTACTTGAGTAGTAACGCTTTTCCGCAACCTCTTTCGGATGAGGAAGAAAGCCTGTACTTAAAAAGAGTGCAAGCCGGTGATCTTAACGCGCGCAATGTGTTGATTGAACACAATCTTCGTCTGGTAGCCCATATCGGGAAGAAATTTGACGGGATCGGGGATGATAAGGATGATATTATCTCTATTGGAACCATCGGGCTGATTAAAGCCATTAATACTTTTGACAGCGGGAAAGGTACGAAGCTGGCTACTTACGCGGCAAGGTGTATTGAAAATGAAATATTGATGCACTTACGCGCCACCAAAAAAAACAAAGGAGAGGTTTCTTTGTACGATCCTATCGGGGTCGACAAAGAAGGCAACGAGATTACGCTGATAGACGTATTAGGAACCGACCCTGATATTGTCCCCGATATTGTGCAAAATAATGTTGAATTCCAACAAATGCTGGCCCGGATCAAGTTTCTGGGCAAACGCGAGAAAAAAGTCCTGGAATTACGCTTTGGCCTAATTAACGGTATTAGAAAAACGCAGCGGGAAATAGCCCGCATGCTGGGTATTTCCCGTTCTTATGTTTCCCGTATCGAAAAACGCGCCCTGGAAAAACTGATTAAAGAAATGAATTAAAACCAGTGGCAATTCCCAACCTTGTTGTCTTCAGGATACTGCCGGTAAAGCTATTATCGGCAGTTTTTGATTAGGGAAAATTGTCGCAAATAAACATAATATGTCGAAAATTGTGGGAAGTATTTACATTCGCACATTGAATGCTTATTATAATCTCATGTCTGGGAGTTCAGGTAGAATGGGAGGGGAAATAATGCATCAAAATTTCTCGGATTTTTATACCTCGGAAAATATGAAGAGTATCTTAGTTGAAGGTATAAAATTGAAGAATGCCGACGCCCAAATTAAAAAGCGCATCATGGGGGTGACCGCTCTAGCTGCCCTAATAATACTTCTGACCGTAATGTTGAGCGGCGGCGCCATTCCAATCATACTTACAGTTGTAGCGGCTTTGGCCGTCTGCTATACGCTTAAGAAAAAAATGGGGGCCTTCAGCAAATACTATCATAATACAATAATTCCTGGTGTTGTAAGGACGGCGAACATGGAACTACACTACAAAGATAATAGGGAAACAAAGATATTTTTTCAAAACTCCCCTTTATCAAGTCTGTTTTACGGATGGACAGCATGTAATTGTTATGGGTCGGTAGTACTTGATACGCCTGACTATGGAATACATAATGCTACTGTTGGACACATGAAATTTACAAAGAAAGAACGGGATGAAAAAAGAAATAAAGTAAGGACGATTACATTATTTGACGGATTGATGTATCACATACCGGTAAAGTTAGGTTTAACGTCTGATATCAGTATAGTATATGAAAGGAGTGCGCTTGGAAAACTGGCGGAGTATACAGGCAGGACGATTTTCAAATCTAAAAAAATATTTACCTTTACTAACTCTAATTTAGAAAAGCATTTCGATTGCCAAGTAGCGCCCCATGGGACCGGCTTAAAAAGTACGCCGGTGAGAAATGAAGCTTATGATGAAGCCCATCTGGAAGCCAGCCGGTTTTTTACAGCATCAACAGAAGAATTCCTTTCGTTCATATTTAAGAATTATGGACCGTTTGATTTATTAATAAGGAAAAGCGGCCTTTACCTCAATGTATATGGTGGTTTTGAGCCGGGAGAACAGACGGTGAGCGGGCTGCCTTATTTTATTATTAAAAGCCTGATAAGCAGGGCCTTGGGTGTTAGCCATAAAAAACTTAAGGGTTCCGCCGGACATTTAGATGACTTTCTCAACGCAAATTGCTTTGGCGATACTTTAAAATTTGAGGCTTTGAACAATAATTACGAAATTTGTAAATTAGCCGGGTTTTTAATCAAGTATATCAGAAATCCGGAGGCGAAGGATAACTATACGGAAATAGTTAAAGATGATTTTGACTATTTTGACCGGACGCTTAAAATGAAAGCGCTCAGCGCCAAAGAGCTTAACCGGGAATATGACGGCTATTACAACTCGCTTGTTGAGAAGTCTGGTATGGTAATATAAAAAAATCATAGGAACGGGAGGTATGGAATAATGTATTTTATGTTGGGCATAATCATCGTCATAGTAGTATTAGTGTTAATGAAAAACACAATAGTAGGCCTTAAAAACGCGGTGGATAAGTCGGCGGCAAATATTGAAGCCTATCTGCAACAAAGGTTTGATATCATGAATAGCCTTTTTGCGGAGTTGGAAAGAGGATTAGACCACGAGTCGAATGTGTTTAAAGATGTAACCAAAATGAGGGCCAACTTTAATGAGGTAAGAGGTAAATTTGAAGGCAATTCAACAGAATCTGTAGTATCAACAGACAAGGCTGTGGGAAGGATCATGGGCGACTTTGTAGCCACTAGCGAGGCCTACCCTGAAATTAAAGGTATAGCTGCGGTGCAGAGCGTGATGGATGAAAACGCCAGGGTAGAACGGGAAGTATCAGCCGCAAGAAGGAGTTATAATTCAAATGTAGCTTCTTACAGGAACGCCCTGCAGATGTTTCCGACTAATATCATAGCTTCAGTAAGCGGGTTCAAAGATATCTATGAGCTATACAAGGCGGACGCGGAGGCCCAAAACAGAGTAAAACCAATGTTTGAGGAGCATTACAAAAATAAGTATTTATAGTAGTTCACAAAACCAGGGGCCAGAGGCAACTTCGATTTCTTCTGGCTTCTTTACGCTTTTATATTAAACAGGGATATGGTATAATATGGAAAATAAGCATCTTTTATTTAGGAAAAAGGGTAAAGCATGTTTCAAAAATGTTGTCTATCCTGCCAAAGGGAGTCTTTTTCTGCTTATGATGATCCCAAATGGATTTGCCCGTATTGCGGGGAATTTATTGAAAAAGGGCCAAAAGCCGCGGGAGATCAAGGTGTAGTAGAAAATATCATATATTTAAAAGACCCGGTAAAAAAAACAAAAAGGCTGACCCCAAAAGGCCAGCTATGAAAAGGAAAGATATAAGTTCATTTTCATTATATACCAGATCGGGTATAAAGTAAATAATGACAGCGGTTACGGCTTCTTTATTATGATTTAAGGCTGTTTTATGATAAAATTATTGATAGTATTGGACAATCAGCAGATGATATGAGGGAGCGATGGGATGAATCTCCTTTATCCGGACACAATAGTAGGATCTTTGAAGGATATTGACCTTACATATTATTGGGATTTGGGAAAACGGGGGATCATTCTGGATATCGACAATACGATTACTCCCTGGCATCAGGATACGATAGCGGAAGGGGCGCGTATTTTTATTGAAGAGGCGCTGCGGATGCCGTTTCAAGTATGCTTGTTGAGTAACGCGACTTATAAGAGATCGGCGAAGATTGCCAGACAGTATAATATTCCTTATGTCGCCATGGCGCTCAAACCGCGTAAAAAAAGCTTTAAACAGGCCTTGGGGAACATGAAATTAAGTGCCGGCCAGGTAATTGTCATAGGCGACCAGCTATTTACCGATATCTGGGGAGGAAACCGCACAGGATGTTATACTATCCTGGTGACGCCATTGGACAAAAAAGAGTTTATTTGGACCCAAATGATGAGAGGCTTGGAATCTTTGTTGTTAAGACGGAGAAAATGAGGGGACCCAATATTGAAAAAGCCCGCCTAATAAAAGAATCCAGGCGGTTATACAAGAACTACAATATTGGAATGCTATGGACAGGTGGTGATTGTTGATGAAAACAAATATTGTTCTGATAGGTTTTATGGGGACCGGTAAAACGGCAGTTGGAAAACGATTGGCCGCCCTTTTAAATAAGGAGTTTTACGATACGGATCAGGAGGTTGAGGCTGTTACGGGAATGTCGATCGCACAGCTCTACAGCCGTTATGGCGAGGTCCGGTTTCGGTCCGAGGAGAAATTGGCCGTAAACCGTTTGGCGCAGCGTGCTGATTGTGTCATTGCTACCGGGGGAAGCGTAGCTCTTGAGCGTTACAATATAGACTTGTTATCAGAAAAAGGGGTGCTTGTCTGCTTATCCGCCCGACCGGATATCATCTATGAAAGAGTGAGGCGGCGCAACAATAGACCTATTTTGCAAAAGGGTGATCTATATGAAACGATTTTGAAATTAATGGCTCAAAGAGAGTTTATTTATAAATGCGCTGATTTTTATATAGATACTTCCGATATGGAATTTCAAGATATTATTAACAGCATTATGGATTTTCTTAAAGAGCTTGAACAACCAAGCTTCAATTTACAGGAAAACCAATGAGCCGCCGCGGAAGGCTCTTTTTCCTTTCCCCAAGAAGAAGAAATATTGAGAATATTATACCTCCCGATGCATTGTATATAAATTCGGCGGCCATCTGATTAATATTGGAAG
Organism: Peptococcaceae bacterium UBA5318; assembly: GCA_002408285.1. Lineage (GTDB taxonomy): Bacteria > Bacillota > Peptococcia > DRI-13 > UBA5318 > UBA5318. Next base: position 62,961 of record DHRG01000056.1, read on the forward strand.
GGAGTTTAGTCGAAGTGGCATTGAATACGAAAATAATCGGAGCATCCCCAAAACCTCTCATATGCGCCCCTCTGGTAGGGAACACAAAAGAAATGATCCCGGCGGAATTAGCCAAGGTGCTGGTTAAAAAACCGGACGTTGTTGAATGGCGCGCCGACTTCTTCGAAAATATTGCCGATACGGCGGAGGTCATAGATGTTGCGCGGGGGATTAAAAAGCAAGCCGGCGATATTTCGGTGATCTTTACCATCCGTTCTGTACGGGAGGGTGGCAAGGCCATCGCGTTACCTGACCAAGAGGCCGTTAGGCTGAATGCCGACGTCTGTAAGCTTACGGATATTGAATATGTGGATTGTGAATTAAGCAACCGGCCGGCGGATATCCGGTATATAAAAGAAGTTGCGGCGGAAAACGGAACGCGGGTCATAGGCTCCTTTCATGATTTTCGTTTCACGCCTGCTGAGGATGTGTTGATGCAAAAATTCAGGGAGGCGGAAGCGTACCGGTTGGATGTGGCTAAGGTGGCGGTAATGCCCCGGAAGCTGGAAGACGTCCTGACCTTACTGGGTGTCAGCCTGCGGGCCAAGGACCAGATCAAAATACCCCTGATCGTGGTGTCCATGGGCCATTATGGCGCCGTAAGCCGCATAATCGGGGGGGTTTTTGGGTCTGCGCTTACCTTTGCCGTAGGCGATAAAAGCTCAGCTCCGGGACAGGTGCCTATTGAGGATATGCAGGTTGTACTGGATATTATTGAAAGAGCGCAAGGGGGCTTATTATGATCCATGTCACAACGGAAACAAAATTTATTGGTTTACTTGGCTATCCCTTAAAACAGAGCTACTCATCCCTGATGCAAAATAGAGCGTTTGAGGAATTGGGCTTAAACTATATTTATGTTCCTATTGAAGTAACACAAGAGGATTTGGCAACTGTGGTCAAGGGTATGGTCAAGATGAATTATGCCGGTTTTAACGTTACGAAACCGCATAAGCTAAATATTATGAAATATGTTGATGAATTGGATGACCTGGCTAAAATCATTGGCGCGGTGAATACCGTGACGATCCAAGAAGGACGGCTCAAAGGCTATAATACGGATGGAACCGGGTTTGTCCGTTCTCTGGAAAAAGAAAAAGGCTTCTCGGTAGAAAATAAAAACGTCTTTATTCTTGGGGGCGGCGGCGCGTCCCAAGCCATAGCCACAGCTTGCGCTTACAAAGGAGCGGGGAATATTTATCTCAGCAACCGCACGTCGAAAAAAGCGCTTGCTTTGGCGCAGGACATCAATTCACAAGTCAGGGACTGCAGCGTGGCCTTGACCATGGATTCCAGCGATATGAAGGAAGCCTTAAACAAAGCGGACCTTTTTATTAACACTACCAGTGTCGGGATGACTCCGCACACTGGGGAAACCCCTCTGGAAGCCGCCTTATTACATAAAAATATGCTTGTCTGTGATGTTATCTATAACCCTCTAAAGACCAGATTGCTGCGGGAAGCGGAGCAAGTAGGCTGTGAAACATTAAACGGGCTGGGCATGTTGTTATACCAGGGCGCGGAGGCTTTCACACTGTGGACTGGGCGGAAGGCTCCTGTTGAAATCATGTCGGAAGTCTTGCAGCATGCTGCGAAGGGGTTGAATAAATGAAGTCCAATATCGTTTTTATCGGTATAGCGGGTTCAGGAAAAACAACGGTTGGGAAAAAACTGGCCGAATGCCTGCAAATGCAGTTTTGTGATATCGACACTGAGATCGAAAAGACTACCGGAATGACGATCCCACAGTATTTTGCCGAGCATGGGGAAGCCAGTTTTCGGGAAGTGGAGGCTGCTCTCGTTAAAAAATTATCTCAGTATGCAAACAGCGTGATCTCTACAGGCGGGGGTGTGGTACTGAAACGGGAAAATATTGAGAACCTGCGGAAAAAAGGGGTTCTGGTCTGTCTTTCTTCACGACCGGAGGTCATCCTGGAAAGAATACAAAATGATACCAACAGGCCCCTGTTGAATCATGGCGACCCTTACCAAAACATCTTAAAATTGATCCGCGAAAGGGAAACGCTTTACCAGGCGGCGGATATTTATATTGATACCTCCGATCTCGATATTTCCGAAGTGCTCAGTGAAATTAAAGAACGGCTAAAGGATTTTAATGGTATTTGTCGAAACTGAAAGATTAATAAAGAAAGCGATCAAAAGGAGAAACAAATGTGGAAATGAACACGCTCTTAAAAGATGCCGTTGAAATAGGGGCTTCAGATATTCATCTTTCCGTCGGGATGCCTCCCGTTTTGCGTGTGAATGGACAACTGATCCGTTGGGCTCCTGAGGGCGAACCGCACCCTGCCCTGCGGAAGGAGGACGCGCTTAAAGCTATCCAGGCTCTGATGAGTCCGGAACAGTACCAGATGTGGCATGAAAAGGGAGAATTTGATTTTTCGTACTCGCTCCCGGGGATCGGGCGCTTCCGGGTCAATGCCTATCGGCAAAGGGGCTGTGCGAGTATGGCGCTGCGGCCGGTTCCTTATCGTATTCCGGCCTTGGAATCTTTGGGTGTGCCGTTAGCCGTCACCTATTTTCCAGAACGGACCCACGGACTGGTCCTGGTTACCGGTCCTACAGGAAGCGGCAAATCAACCACCCTGGCTGCGTTAATTAATAAAATCAATCAGGAGAGAGCCTGTCATATCATAACCATCGAAGACCCCATTGAATATTTATACCAGCATCAAAAAAGTATTGTTGACCAACGCGAGGTGGGGAGCGACACGGCTTCGCTGGCGGGAGCCTTACAGGCGTGCCTTCGTCAGGACCCGGACGTGATCTCGGTAGGGGAAATGAGGGACTTGGATACTATTACTACGGCTATTACGGCTGCCGAAACAGGGCATCTTGTTTTTGCAACTTTGCGCACCAATAGTACGGCCCAGACGGTAGACCGTATCATTGAAGTATTTCCCCGCGAACAGCAGGAACAGATCAAAGTCCAGTTGTCAGCCGTCCTTCAGGGGATCATCACCCAGCAGTTGTTGCCCGGAGCAGATGGTAATGGAAGGGTGTTGGCTACAGAGGTATTGATTGCTACCCCGGCGGTGCGGAATCTGATACGGGAGGGTAAAACCCAGCAGATCCAAACGGTCCTGCAGACAGGGGTCCGCTGGGGTATGCAGACAATGGATATGGCTTTATGTGATTTGGTGCGCGAGGGAAAGGTGACGCAAGAAACCGCCTTGAAATATACGAATGACCAGGGTAATATTATGCGTATTTTGCATATGCAATGATATGGCGCGGTAAGGCTCCCCGGCGGGGGCTCTTTTGCTGTTGTGTCCACTAAAAGAATAAAGAGGGGCAGGTTATGACCTTATTCTTAACATTTATTACAGGCCTTGTATTTGGCCGCTTCTTAAAGGTCTGTATTTACAGGATCCCGCGACAAATGAGGATTGTTATACGCGGCGCCGGGGTACCCAGGAGTTATCCGCTCACCGAAGCCTTGAACGCCCTGGGATGGCTCATGATTATTCAATATTTTGGTTTTACAGCCCAGGGGATCGCGGGGATCTTTCTTTTCTCCATGTCGTTAATGATCACGATGATTGATTTGGAGCATTACATTATACCTGACAGTATCGTTTTGACCACTTTGCTCGGCGGGATCGTCTACCACGCGGTTACGCCCGGACCGGGGCCGGCCAACCTTCTTTTAGGACTTGCGGTTGGTTTAGCGGTTCCTTTTTTCCTTGCGGTCGTCAGCAAGGGAGGGTTGGGCGGCGGCGACGTCAAGTTAAGTGCGGTCATGGGTTTTTGGCTCGGCTTTCCAGGCGTATTTTACGCTTTGTTTTGGGGAGCGTTATCCGGCAGTATAACGGGGATTTTACTGATGGTCCTGAAAATCAAAAAAAGAAAGGATCCCATACCCTTTGGCCCTTTTTTGACGTTGGGGTTTCTCAGTACCTTTTTTTGCGCAATGTAGTGATGGGATTTTTACCTGACTAATGATATTATTATTGCAAATGATAGGTTGAGGAGGAAGCGGGATGGAACTGTTGAATTATTCGGAAATTTGGGTAGGCGAACTCACCGACGAACTCTTGAACGAAAGACAGGACATCTGTAAATGTGAGCTTTGCCGTTTAGACATTCAAGCAATGGCGCTTAATCAACTTAAACCTAATTATGTCGTAAGCGAACATGGAAGGATCTATACTAAAACGAAAATGCTGGGACAACAAAACCGTGCGGATATCGTTGCGCAAGTGACGAAGGCTATTGAACAAGTTAGCCGCCGTCCCCATCATTTGCCATAATAGATTTGCTGTCTGTGCAAAAACTAGCAATGAACGAATGTTTCGGGGGTATCGACATGAATAAAAAAGAAATGGCGGAGATCTTAAAAAAGGCTCTCGGCTACGGGGCTGAATTTGCCGAGGTCTTTTGGGAGCATAAAGAAACTACGGCAATCGGCTGTGAAGAAAACAAAATTGAGAGGATCAACTCCGGGATTGATGAGGGAGTAGGGGTCCGGGTCATTTATGGCGATAGTACGGCCTATGCTTTTACCAACGAGGTAACCTTGGAACGGCTTCTGGAGGTTGCGGAGATTGCGGGCCAAGCGGCTCAACAAAAATCCCCGCCGCAAAGCCCGCTGGATTTTACCACACCCAAACCCCAGGCAGAATTTCCTGTGCTTATTTCACCCGCTGATGTGGACGTCGAAAAAAAAGTGCAAGTGATTATGGACGCCAATGAGGCCGCCCGGCAGACAGACCCGCGGGTACGCCAGGTTTCCGTAAGTTATGGGGATGTCAGGCAAAATGTGCTGATTGCGAACAGCGAAGGGGTTTATGTCGAGGATCTGCGGACGAGGACCCGTCTTTCGGTAAATGCTATTGCGGTTGAAGGCAGTGTTGTCCAAACGGGCTTTCATTCTGTGGGGCAAGTAACGGGATTTGAATTGCTGCGGGAAAATGACCCCGCCGAAATAGGAAGAAAAGCGGCGCAGCGGGCGGTTTTGATGCTCTCCGCCAAGTGCGCCCCTTCCGGCAAAATGCCGGTGGTCATGGCGGGCTCAGCGGGCGGAACGATGGTGCATGAGGCCTGTGGTCATGGCTTGGAGGCTGATTTGGTTCAGAAACATTTATCCGTATATGGGGGCAAGAAGGGACAAATGGTCGCTTCACCTGAAATATCAGTGCTTGATGATGGGACCTTACCCAAGAGGTTTGGTTCCATCCGTTATGATGATGAAGGTTGTCCGGGACAAAAAACCGTGCTTATCAATAAGGGGGTCCTGGAAGAGTATCTCTATGATTACCAGACAGCCAGGCGGGAGAAACGCGCGTCTACAGGAAACGGACGGCGCGAGTCTTATCAGATGCGGCCTATTCCGAGGATGCGCAATACCTATATAAAACCGGGGAAAGCAGATCCGGAGAAAATCATCCGGGAAACGGGAGAAGGTCTGCTGGTGACAGCCATGGGTGGCGGTCAAGTCAATACCACCACCGGAGACTATGTTTTTGAAGTGGCGGAGGGGTATCTGATCGAAGATGGGAAAGTGAAGCGGCCGGTCAGGGGCGCTACACTGACGGGAAACGGACCGGAAACCCTGCGGATGATCGGGCAGGTGGGAAATGACCTGGGCTTTACCATTGGTATTTGCGGTAAGGAGGGACAGGGTGTGCCTGTTTCCGACGCGCAGCCTACAATTGCTATTAAAGAACTGATTATCGGCGGCACAGGCAACATCAGAACATGCCAGAAGAGATGAAGCGAGGGATAATAAATGGGAACTGGTTTTGATTCTATAGCCGAGCAGGTTCTGGGTATGGCGAAAACAAAAGGTTCTTTGCAGGCGGAAGTTTTTTTGCTGGATTCACAGGAATTGACTATTGAGGTGGCGGAAAAGAGGCTGGAAAACCTGAAGCTTGCGCAGGAACGGGGGCTTGGCTTGCGTATTGTGGATAACCGGCGTTTAGGGTATGCGTTTACCGCGGATCTTTCACCGGGGTCTTTAGAGAAGGTGGTTGACAGCGCCCTGCATAACGCCCAGATGGTTGAACAGGACCCTTTTTGGGAGCTTCCGCGTCCCTGTGATACCTACCCGGAGCTTGTTACCTTTGACGAAAAGACCTTTGACGCGCCAATAGAAAATAAGATGGAATTGGCCAGACAGATGGAAACGGCGGCCCGCAGTTACGATAAACGTGTGACCATAACGGAAAAGGCCGTTTACCAGGACTCCAAGTACCGGGTTTTGATCTATAACAACCGGGGAGTTCAGGTGAATTACCGGGGTTCCTACTGTGGCGGGTATATTGTAGTAGTAGGGCAGGAAAACGGGGATAGTCAAACCGGATTTGGTATGCAGTTTGAACTGTTTTACCATAACCTGGACCCCGCTAAGATCGGGCAAGAAGCGGGCCGGAAGGCAATCAGAATGCTCGGGGCCCAAAGGATACCGTCCGGAGTAATGCCGGTGGTCTTGGATCCGCACAGCGTAACGAGTTTTATGGGAGTCTTGCAATTTGCCTTTTCAGCGGAGGCTGTGCTCAAAGGAAAATCTTTTTTACAGGGACTGGAAGGACAAACCGTTGCCAGTCCGCTCTTAACGTTAGTTGATGACGGGACGTTGGACGGCGGACTAGGGTCTTCCCCTTTTGACGGGGAAGGAAACCCCACGTCCGAAACCATGTTGCTTCAGAACGGGAAGCTGAGCGGTTTTTTACATAACGGTTATACGGCTAAAAAAATGGGAGCTTGCTCGACCGGCAATGGCGTAAGAAATTCATATAAAATGCTTCCCGAGGTGGGGACTACTAATTTATATATCAAGAAAGGGGACCTTGATCCGCAGGAAATCCTGCAAGACATCGAACGGGGGCTGCTCATTACTGATGTGATGGGTATACACACAGCCAATCCCATCTCCGGCGATTTTTCTATCGGGGCCTCCGGGATCCTGATCGAAAACGGCCGTTTGACAAGCCCGGTCAAAGGAGTTGCGGTGGCCGGCAATCTTCGGAATTTCCTGCAGGATATTGATGCGGTAGGAAATGATTTAACTTTTTTTGCCGGAAAGGGCGCTCCGACTTTGCGGCTGAAATCGCTTGCCGTAAGCGGGGCATAACGCGGTTTTCGGTGAATTCGCAGAAGAGGACAGAATTCACATAAGAGGATAGAATTCGTATAAGAGGACTAGGAAACGGGGCTACTTTATGATAAAATTCAGGAAGAAAATTTTGGCGGCACAGATTGTGCAGCACCGCCAACATGCTGTCCGAGGGGGCGCTTGCAATTGAAAGATATTCCTGGACTCAAGGAAAGTTTTAGCCGGGACCGTCTGGACGGATGTATTATTTCAAAACCTGCCAACCGTCAGTATTTAAGCGGGTTTACAGGCACGAGCGGGATACTTTTATTAACGGAGAAAGACAATATTTTATTGACGGATTTTCGTTACAGGGAACAAGCCGTCTGCCAAGCCCAGGACTTTACAGTTGTTCAGCATGGGCCCCAGTTAATCAGCACTTTGCGGGAGTGGCTCGATAAATTAGGTTTACACCGCATCGGCGTGGAGAAAGATCATCTGACCCTGGCCGCTTATGACGAGTTGGTCCGCAATATTCCCGGGGTGGAATTCATTCCGATACAAAACCCCTGTGAAATGCCAAGAATGGTAAAATCGACTGCGGAATTAAATCTCCTTAAGAAGGCCATTGAGATATCCGACCAGTCTTTTTGTCACATCGCCGGTTTTATTCACCCGGGTCTGACTGAAAAAGAGGTGGGGGTCGAGCTGGAGTTTTCTATGCGGCGGCTCGGTTCGGAGAAAAATGCTTTCACAACGATAGTGGCCTCCGGAGAACGTTCGGCCTTGCCCCACGGGGTAGCCTCTGATAAAGTGATCCAAAAAGGCGATTTGGTAACTCTGGATTTTGGAGCTGTTTATCAGGGTTACCATTCCGATATGACCCGAACCTTGGTGATAGGGCCGGCTCAGGAACGTCACCGAGAGATTTATGAGGTGGTTTTAACTGCCCAGGAAGCGGTACTGCAGGCCCTGCGACCCGGCATGAGAGGTTTTGAGGCCGATGGGATCGCCCGTGATCTGATTAAAGAGGCTGGTTTTGGCGAATACTTCGGTCATGGTCTGGGACACGGGGTTGGTTTGGAAATCCACGAAGGCCCCCGGCTCTCGCCGCAGTCGGAAATAATCTTAGAACCGGGGATGGTGGTGTCCGTTGAACCGGGCGTTTACATAGCCGGATGGGGCGGTATTCGTATCGAGGATTTGGCGCTTATCACATCCAGCGGTTGTGAAAGCTTGACAAAGTCACCCAAAAGATTTACTGAGATGATTTTATAAATGTATAATGTATGAGGAGGTAAAACATGATTTCCACATCAGATTTTAGAACAGGACTAACCTTTGAATTAGAAGGAGATGTAGTGCAGTTATTGGAGTTCCAGCATGTCAAACCCGGTAAAGGCGCGGCTTTTGTCCGCTGTAAACTAAGAAGCGTCAAGAGCGGTTCCGTCGTGGAAAAAACATTCCGGCCCGGAGAGAAATTTGAGAAAGCCCATATTGAACGGAAGGAAATGCAGTATTTGTATAAAGAAGGCCAGCAGTGGACGTTTATGGATACTGAAACCTATGAACAAGTTTCCCTGGAGGAAAGTTTACTGGAAGACGCCCCGAAATACTTGAAGGAAAATATGAGTACGGGTATTCTCTTTTATCAGGGGAGTATTATCGGTATGGATCTGCCGAAGCAGGTAGAACTCAAAGTCGCAGCCACCGAACCGGGAATTAAAGGGGATACGGCTTCCGGCGGCGGGAAACCGGCTACCCTGGAAACCGGGCTGATAGTAAACGTTCCTTTTTTTGTTAATGAAGGAGATATTCTGGTCATTGACACACGTACAGGCGATTATATAGGACGGGCCTGATGGACCCCAGACGATTAATTACGCGCAGGAAAAGGAATAATAATGAAGAGGCTGAAAAGGAGGATGTCTGATGAGTGAGGTAAAACAAAAAATAGCTTATTTACAGGGCTTGTCTGCGGGGATCAACCTGGATAAGGAGAGCAAGGAAGGAAAAATACTGGGTGCGGTCGTAGATATTTTGGAAGCGATGACTGAGGAAATTGAGAAATTGAGGAAAGACCGCGAAGAACTTGAAAAGTATGTTGAAGCTGTAGATGAAGATTTGGGCGAGTTGGAAGACGAGGTATACGGAAACGAGTGCGACTGTGATGAATGTGAGGACGACGGGGACGACGAAGACTATGACAGCGATGATTATTTTGAGGACGGGGATTTGGAATCCGAGGATGAAGGAAGTTTTGTCGAAATGGAGTGCCCCCAATGTCATGACATTGTAAAGTTTGAAACCAGTCTGCTGGAAGACGAGGACGTCATTGAAATTACCTGCCCCAATTGCGACGAGGTTGTCTATGTCAATGATGACGAGGCGGTAATGGAGAAAAAAGAAAAAGAATAAATTTTTAGTTGAAGGAAGAAACGGAACCGGCTGCTCCATAATTTATGGGGCAGTTTTTTTAGTGCGCCCGGCATGG
>DHRG01000051.1:0-5735 GCA_002408285.1 Peptococcaceae bacterium UBA5318
ACTAATTCGGTCAAGTCAGGAGCCGTCACAGCGTCTTTAGACTTATCCATATTCGTCTTTAAAATCATAAAATCCAAAACAATCAGGCTCAACAAGAAGAAAGAGAAGATAAAAAGGAGGCCCAGCAGCATTATCGCCGAGCCTTTTTTATCTTTCATGATGTTTACTCGTGCTTTTAAGCGGGCCACACACCATCACCTCTTCTTCCTCTATCCTCTCAAGGCCGATCAGGGTTAAAGAAAACCTGGTTTTGGGATAGCTGTAGCTTATAGAAATGATCACATCTTCGCCGTAATTTACCGGGAATGGCGTGTAGTGAATCGTAAGGTCGGCCTCGTTAAATCCTTTTTCTGTTAGATACAATACCAGGTTATCATAATCGGCCGGGGTAAGCCCGCCTTTCGACTCCATTCTTAAAAGGGCTTGACGGGCTGTTTGTTGTAAGATGTCGTAGCGGTGCATATCCGAGAACATATAAAAGCCGTCCCACAAGGGTAAGAGTAAGAGCGGCAGTATAAGCAATATGGCAATTATTTCGCTGCTGCCTTGGCGATTATTAAATAGATAATACATTTATTGACCTGTACCGGTACCATTGGTACCGTTGAGTGTTTCCGTAAGCTCGCTATTAAGCTTGGTGGCCCCGTCAACCATTGTACTACCTATATCCTTAATTTTAGGTGCTACGACCAGAATTATGAAAATAATCAATACGATCCAACCTACTGTATTTGTGTCACCCTTTTTATTTTTGAGAAAACCTGAGATTTTTTTTAACATAGTTCATTATCCTCCGTTCATTTAAAAATATTACTCATTCCAGAATCCAAGATCAAAAAATAAGGGTAAAAAATCATTAACGCCGTACTTACGGCCATTAGAGAGCATACCATTAAGACACGGTATTCAACGGCTTTGGCGTTTTTTTCCACCATGGCTATCATATTATTGGCCTGGGCATGCGCCAGCGATTCCAGCATATCCTGCGCCCGGCCCGTCTTATTATCTTGCATGAGCGCAAGGACGAGAAGATCGGTATCATACATGTTGATATTATTCCGGAAATCTAAAAGGGCCTGGTCTTTATCTTTGGTAACGGCATATTTTGCGGCCAGCAACGATAGTTCTTTTTTCAGTTCTTTGCCATTGACATATTCGGCTGCCAGATTAAAAGAAGTTCCCACATCTATCCCCGAAACTACGGTTGATTCAAAAATGTCAACGACATCCGGCAGCTCTTTCTTAATTTCTTTTTTCCGGTCATTGGTTATAAGAATGATTAGTATGTCCGGTAAAAAAAAGCATAACAAAGATACTATGATAAGGTAGTACAAATTTGACCGCAGGTACGTTTGGATCGCCGCCATGGTCAGCGGCAGGATGATTTTCATTCCTATAAAACCGTCTGCGCTTAGACCCCAGGGCCTGCCGGCCTGTTTTAGTTTTTGCTCCGTTTCCTGATGATTGAAATATTTTGCAAATTTCTGTCCCAGTAAGCTTACCCCCTTTCTAACATTTAAACCTGTGTTAACGCCCAATACTTTTTTGAGTTTTTTATCAAAATTAACTGATAACGGTTGAAAAAATAAATAAAACAAAAGAGATAAAAAAACGGCTTTTAGAAAAATATTCATATATCACCTCTGAAAAGCCGGAATGAGGTATAAACGGCAAATAGCATGGCGGCCAGGCTTAAAAGAAGAAGCCCGTTCCCAACCAAGGTAGTTCCTAGGACCCGGGCAGCGGCTTCATCTCTGGTAAAGACGGTAAAGATTCCGGCAATATTTATTAGCGTCATGATAGAGATGGCGATAATCCCGATATAGGATGAGGAATAAAGGGATAACCTGGCGTTTTCCAGGCGCTGTGATTGGTTATTTAATTTATTAAGTATGTTGGAAAAATCACCTCCGTATGACAGGTAGAGTTTAGTAAATTTGATCAGTTTGATAAATTCCCGTTCATTGGCTCGCTCCGCCAACTCATCAAGGCATACGTCGAAATTTTTGTTGGACCTGTCATATTTAAATACAGCATCTCTGACGTATGATTTCAATGGTTCCCCGGTATAGTTGGCGGCGTTTTTATATGAACCCACGATATCGCCTGAAAGGGCAAAAAAGCCAATTAACGAACAGAGAAACCCATGGTAGTTACGGCGAACTCTTCTGATATTTATTATTCTCAGCAGTTCCAGGACCAGGACAGGCACAACCCCGGATAATACGCCTACCCCTAACGACGGTATTAAACTGTTTATGAGCAGATATGATAATACGCTGGAACCTCCAAATAATAGGACTGTAATCAAAAGGTAAAGGTAGGTATTAAAAAACGGTATTATTTTATCTATGGCCGAAGATTTTATAAGCGCATCAATATGGTGAAGCAATTTAAGCGCATTTAATTTTTGCATCTGTCTAAAGACGGTTTTTTTGATATTTACCCAGGATTTTTGTCGGACGCCGGTAATAATAAGATAAAAAATAAGCGTAAAAAAGACTGCTCTAATACTTAGCGCCAAGTTTCAAGAACCTCCCTTTCTCATTTAAACTAAATAGTTTCTGATAGATGATCTCGCCCTTTTTGTTATCATAGCCCTCAATCCTGGCGATCTCCCGGACCTTATAATCTTGAACAAATATAATCTGCTCAAGAGCGGAAACTAACAGTTCTTTCAGGTATCCTCCCGAAAGGTTCGTGTCGGCGCGTTTCATCAGCAAAACAAGCCGGTCTACCGTTTCTTCCGCGCTATTGGCGTGGACTGTGGCCATAGATCCCGTATGCCCTGTAAATACGGCGTTGAAGAAGTCAAACGCTTCCCGGTCTTTTAGTTCTCCAATGAACATCCTGTCTAAGCTCATTAACAGCCCGAATTTAGTCAATTCAAAAAGGCTGTAGTTTTTATTCCCGGCTATATCCGATGTTTTGATCAGTTGGCTTACAATATCCGGATGGGTTACCGAGATCTCATTTGTTTCCTGGATCAATAATCCCCTCTCCGAATAAGGCACTTCGTTTATCAAGGCCCCAAGAAGAGTAGTTTTCCCGCTGCCTCCTTTCCCGGCGATGATAATGGTATCTTTTGACCGGATGGATTCTTTGAGATGGTTATACATTAATTTATCAATCATACCAAGTTCAATTAAATCCGATAATAAAAAACCCGTGGTAGGTTTTCTGATGGAGATGGAAGGAGATCCTATATTGATTGGTTCGATAGATATTACAATACGGAGGTTTCGTTTCCGGTCGGTTATCACGGCTTCCGATTCATTTTCATTGATCCGGCCTCCGCAGATAGCGGCCACTTTACGGCAGTATGACAGTAATCGCTGATTGGTCCCGAAATCAATGTTAATGCGGGATTTTACGCCTTTGGCCTTGATATAGGCCATATTGGGACTATTGATCAGTATGTCGGATATCTCGTTATTTTTGATAAAGGGCTCCAAAGGACCATAACCAAAGACATTGTCAAAAACGCTCCCGATAATTGTGTCCCTCGGGATGTAATTGTTTTCCATGCTGTCAATTATTTTAATGATCTCCGCTTCCAGTACGACTCTGGAAACACTGCCCGCCTCTACCTGGGCAATTAGTTTATAGTGGTTATTAATCAAGTTGTCCGTTACCTGGTCTATGATATTGTCGATTGCCTCTCCTTTATTCGCGCCGGTCTGATTACGTACTTCAAAAGGATTGTATTGCATTTTATCACCTCATCGTTTCAGGAAAGACAGAATGTTATTTGTCTTTTTCATTGAATTCTCGGAAAAAACTATACCATCGGTCAGGTTTTCGAACCCTTTTACAACTGGATTCCCTTTGTTAAGGGCTTCAATGACTGAATCTGAATATTTGTAACAACCGCCGATGTGGTACTGGGAAAATCCTTTTTTAAGGGTATCTTCATCCAGAGTCCTAAAGGACAGCTTATTGAAGTAGATTTTAAAATATTCTTTTGGTACTCCCCATTTATCATGTATAAAATCAATCCAGCGCAGTGTTTCTTCAATAGATTTATAGGTCGGCTCAACTACGACGCTTATTGTGTCCGCCCCTTGTAAAGCGGAAACTGTACCGCTAAAAAACAAACCGGCATTTGTATCGATTATGATATACGGGTATTTTAGGGTGCTTTGTAAAAGGTCGAAATATTCCGCCCCCCAAGCGTTGATCCGGTATAAATCAACTCCTGTAAAAATTTTAAGGTTCGGCGCTTTAGTGTAAGTTACTATGTTTTCTTCCAGAATATTTTGGTTCAGACAGCCTTTTTCAATGGCATTGATAATTTCAAGGGAATCCTTGGCTATGATATTAAACCAATAATTACAGGCTGGATTCGCTTCTTTAAAGTCTAAAAGGGCTACCTTTTCTCCTGTAGTCTTTGCCAGCTGATAAGCTTGTGAAGCGGCTAAGGTTGTCTTGCCTTCCCCTCCGCTGGCCGACCACCAGGTAATGATCCTCTGGCGTTTTACCTCTTTGACTTCTCTGATGACCAGCTTTTCAATTTCCTTTTCTACCACACGCTCTTTTATTTCTGAGATGACCGGAGCCCGCTTGATCTGGTTTCCGGCTTCCGGGGCCAGTTTAAAACGGGCCGCGTCAGAATAATTGCCAGGCTCATAGATTCGTTTAATAATATCAATGGGCCGCACATCCGTACCCGCTATAATGTCCCACACTCCCAGCTCTACAGCTTTGCGCAGCAAAGGGCTTCCCTGTTCCAGGGAGGTTATAAATATAATTCGGGTATCTTTGCTTTCTTCGTTTTTAACTTCCAGGCGAATTTCTTCCAGCAATATTTCCATCTCAATTGTCCCCGGCAGTTTATCGTAGAGGACAAGCACATCCGGCCTCGATGCTTTGCCTTTTTCAATCAGCCTTTCACGGTATTTAATTTCATCTACAATTAAAATGGGCTTCGCCCACTTAGCCAGCCCATCATGCTTGAGTGATCTTTCTAGTTCAATAATCCCGGCTTCGTCTTCTAGCTTCAAGATCATGGCGTCAATAACCGGATGATTTGTAGCTAATAGCAACCGCAATACTATACACCCCCTATTATTCATCTTTGGTGGATACTCTGGTATAGAAATCATCATACATATCACCATAGATGGTGACGTATTTCTTCTGGATCAGACAAAGGTCGGTCTTGCCTGCGCCGGATACGGTCACTTTGACCAGATATTTGCCGTCGGGGACGTTGATGTCTACATAATGCTTGCGTTCATAGACGGTTTCCCCATTTGAGAAGGTGAATTTTGCCAAGGGCAGCTCCCAGGTAATGTTCTTATCTTGCGCTTTACCTTTGGTGGGAACGAGGCTGATACGTTTGACGAGGCGGCCTTGGGTATCATAAAACTCTGCTACCGCCTTATCCGGCCCTTTGAAGGTGCCGCCGTGGGCAGCGGCGCCTGATGGTACATGATCCTCCCAGTCGTTAGTATAGGCGGTCTGCAGTTTTACTTCGAAGCCATAGCCGGAGCGGGTTATTTCGTTGGGGTTAAGGCCCTTCTTTTTGGCATAGGGGATGATTTCCCAGGAGGCCCGGCTTTCGCGGTCTGACTCTTTGGGGTTGTCCGGATCGGTAGGTATTCCTTGTTTGGTGTTGACGGTAAGGGTGGCTTTTAAGGTTTCGGTGTAGGTAGGGGTCGCGTAGAGGGTTTCCCACCAGCTATCATCGACTGTATTGCCATTTTCATCTGTAGAGGAGCTGGGATGATATA
>DHRG01000051.1:5898-7515 GCA_002408285.1 Peptococcaceae bacterium UBA5318
CGGTGCTTTTGGAACCGGCGGAGGCGTCTGTTTAGGCTGGCCGTAGAATTCTACCAGGGCGGGCAGCAAGACCCGGCGGCCCTGGACGAGGGTGGATTGCCAGGGTTTTTTTACGTTTATCGCGTATTCTTCTTCCGCAGGGAATTGAAATATTGTTGTGTTGGTCGTTCCTTCTTTAGGCTGATAGTTTTCTGGCCTAAAAATAAGTACGTTTTCTTTGAACGACAGATAGTCCGCGCACACAACGATCGGCTTTTCGGGGTTGATCCGACCATCATAATACCCGCCACCGTGCGCGAAAAGCGCCTGCATTTCGGCAGTCGTCATATTTTTTTCAGGCGTTTCGCTTTTTGCGAAGGGTTTTATTTTGTAAGTAACATTATCATATTGGGCTTTTAGGTCAGCCGGTATTTCTACCGTCAGCGTTCCTTCCTGTAGCTGTCCGTCCCCTGGCTTGTCCCGATCGCCGTCATGGTCTGTGTCCTGCCAGGTCACGCCGTCCGAGTGCAGCCAGCACTCAAAGAATCCTACTATCAGTGCATCCTGGCCCTCGATATGCACTGGAGTTTCGGCGGCTCCCAGCCCGGCAGGCAAAAGAAGCGCAAACAGCATAATTAAAAATATTGTCTTTCTTATGGCCGCCAACCCCCTTTGTTTAACGGGTTTTCCACGATCAGAACATACATGTCTGCGTTTGATCCATAATATGTACGAAAAGCAAAAGCGTCTACCTTGTTGATGTCAACTTTGGGGACGCCAAGAGCCTCTGCGGTAAGACTTTGTGTATCATAGCTCGCAGTAAAGGGATTGGCGACGTGTACCTGATCTGTCCGAGCGCCTACTGATATGCCGCCCTGGATGATCAGCATTTGCGCGGCATTTCTATTGCTTGTTGATTGTTTAACGGCTATATATTCCAATCCAGGTGTGATATTGAATATAGTCGTGTTCCCAAATTTGATAGGCAGTTGTTCAGTAGTTACATACATAAATTGCGCTCCGGGTTCAAAGAGGGTTTTTCCGGTATGGGTTTTTAGCGTTTCCTCCGTCATAGACTTTCCTACAAAAGCAGTAATCGGCTTCTCCAGCGTGATGATATAGATCGCCCTCGCATACTGATCCCACTGCACTTCCGCGCCCAGGCATTCGCTCACAAAGCGCAGCGGCACCATCGTCCTGCCGCCAACCAGGGCGGCCGCCGTATCTAAAACAACGCTGCCTGCGTCAACTTGGGCCGTCCGTTGTCCAATGACAAGGCCTATAGCCTTTCCTTCATGGGCGATACTTACGGTATTAGTTACTCCGTCCCATTCCACATCTGCACCCAAGGCCTCCGAAACGAATCTGACCGGCACTAAAGTCCGGCTGTCCGCGTTTATCATGGGCTTCTGGTCCGGGAAATCAACCTGGTCCCCATTCACATAAACCTTAATATCATCAGCTGCCAAAAGATTACCGGACCCTATAAATATAAGCAAAACTGCCAGCATAATAATAAAACAATTTTTTTTCATATACCCTCATCCTTTCCGCTTGTTGATTTAGGCATCGACAAGCTATCCAGCCTGGTTTTAGACTACCGATTCATATACCTAAGATACAGCACAACTAATTCGC
>DHRG01000003.1:0-12389 GCA_002408285.1 Peptococcaceae bacterium UBA5318
TGCGCCCATGCCGGGCGCACTAACAAAAAGTGGCTGAAAGATAAAACTCATTTCAGCCACTTTGGCTTTATTTTTAGGGTGAAGACAAATATCTATTTCTGTACAGAAAGAATAATAAAAGGGATAACATCAGCAAGAAAATGGATTATTATAGCATATAATAATCCGAAATTTAAAAAAACAGCTCCGAGAATCATGCCACTTATTATAGAAATTATGGAGCCACTGTGGAATGTAAATGAGAAAATAATAGACGAAAGTATTATGCTTAATTTTTGATTAAATTCTATTATTACATTAAGTTGTTTTAAAGCATACAATATAAAGGAAATTAAAAATAACCTGAAAACTATTTCTTCCATAAAAGCGGCACGTATTGCAATAATAACAGCTAAACCTGGAGATGTAATATTAATCCAACTTGGTAAAGGTATATTTCCTCCGCTATAAATTATCCATGTTACTGTATTTAGTATTATTAAAAAAAATACTAATAAAGAGTAAATTATAAAAATCCTTTTAGGAAGGTCTGAATAATTATGTTTGGGCAGAAAAGTATTTAGATTTTCTTTATATGCAAAGGCTAAACCAATATATCCTAAAAAGGACACTATCAAGAAGTCGGTGATTATTAAATTATAGATAGAACTTTCTAAGTATAATATTGGCTTAATCAATATATCAATTAATACAGTTAATACTACGGACAATATAAGTAAGTATTTGTCACTATTTTTATATTTCAAAATAGTATGACCCCCTACTATTATAAAAACTTCATATCAATCTAGGATCCTGTTTGGCTTCGTTCTCCATTCAGCAGGCTTCGGAAGCGTTTTAAGGCCTGCCGTTCGATCCTGGAAACCTGAACCTGCGATAAACCGACTAAATTAGCCACCTCGGTCTGAGTCTTGTCATGAAAAAAGCGCATGGATATAATTTTTCGTTCCTTTTCTGACAACTTATTGAGAATTTCCTTCAAGGCCATATGGTCAAACCACTTGTTTTCATCCTCCCCGTTACTGATCTGATCGATTATATAAATAGGATCCCCGTCATCCTGGTACAGGGTTTCATAGATGGACGACGGCAACTGAACAGCCTCTAAGCTAGTGATAATATCTTCCAGGGGCAGTCCCATGACTTCGGCAATTTCCTGCAAGGTCGGTTCGGCGCCTTTTTCCCTGGTGAGGGCATCCCTGGTTTTGCTGATCTTATACGCATTCTCTTTTAAGGACCGGCTGACCTTCACCGGGTTATCATCCCGCAAAAACCGCCTGATCTCGCCAATAATCATCGGTACGGCATAGGTGGAAAATTTGACGTTGTACGACAGATCAAATTTATCAATGGCTTTAATAAGCCCAATAGTACCGATTTGAAATAAGTCTTCCAATTCATATCCCCGGTTGGCGAAGCGCTGGACAAGGTTAAAGACTAAACGCAGGTTGCAGTTGATAAGTCTTTCCCGCGCCGCTGCATCACCGCCCTGGGCTTTGATCAAAAAATCCGTCATTTCCTCATCATTCAGCATAGGAAACCGCGGCAGATTCATTTCCGATAATCTTACACTCATCTTTTTCCCCTTATGAAACAGCCTGAGCTTTAGTCCGCCGGCCCATCTTTTTTAACAAACGGACTTTGGTCCCTGCAGCAACTTGAGATTCCACATTGACTTCATCCATAAAAGATTGCATAAAGACGAAGCCGAGTCCCATACGTTCGGGATCACTGGAGAAAGCCGGCTGCAAAGCTTTATTGATATCCGGGATCCCAATCCCTTCATCAATAATTTCCAAAACCAGCGTATCTTCATCCAAGACTCCTGTAACTTGCACTATACGGTCCGGATCATTCTGATAACCATGAATGATAGCGTTGGAAACAGCTTCGGAGGTGGCAACTTTAATCTCTTCGAGGTCATTTAAGGTCAGCTCCATCTGAGAAGCCAAAGAAGCTACCACAACTCTGGAAAGAGCTACATTTTCCGGACGGCTCAGGAATTCCAATTTAATTTTATTCTTTACTATTTTTCCCATTTTTAGGCCTCCTTAAGTGACATTTTCTCAATTATTTTCCAGGCGTCATTTTCCGTATCGCAGGAAAGCATAAAAGACATGACTCCCGATAGTTCCATCACTCTTTTTACATTCTGGTTCATCCCAAAGAGTACCATTATCCCGTTATTTGTTTTTATTTTCCGATATCTGCCCAATAAGACGCCCAAGCCGGAACTGTCAATAAAGCTCACTTCTGATAAATCAATCAGCAAATTTTGAATTTGCCTATTTTCCATCGCCTGATCGACATTTTCTCTGAATTCAGGCGCTGTTACCAGATCCAGTTCACCTGTCACTCTGACGGTTAACGTTTGATTCTTACTATTCATTATTAAAGTCATTTCAGAATTAACCCCCTTTAATGATCTAAAAGATACTATTCTCTGTCGTATTATATTTTCCTGCTAAATATTGGAAATTATTTAATAACGGTAACGGTATCTAAGCAGGAGAGGCGCCATCCTTTGCGGGACAGCGCCTCCCTTTTGGTATATAATGTGAACCATGGATGGAGTAATGCAACTTATACTCAAGTTTGTACTATAGGTTTATCCCTGCTGCTTTTCCTCCCTGAACCAATGACGTGTTTCGTTGGCGATACGCACCAGCGTCAGCATAACAGGCACTTCCACAAGCACCCCTACGATGGTTGCCAGCGCCACGGGCGATGTCGCACCAAACAGGGAAATGGCGACCGCTACGGCCAGTTCAAAGAAGTTGGATGCGCCGATCATGCCGGCCGGAGCAGCTATGTCATGAGGCAGCCTGAGCAGCTTGCAGGCGGCATAGGCTATGAAGAAGATCAGGAAGGTTTGCAGTATCAGCGGTATGGCGATCAAAAGGATATGAACAGGATTGCTCAGTATCACTTTCCCCTGAAAAGAGAAAATGATAATCAGGGTGAGCAGCAAGCCTATTATTGTGATGTTGTTGAATTTCGGGATAAAACGCTGCTCGAAGTATTCCGCGCCCTTATGCCTTACCACCCAAAGCCTTGTCGCAATACCGGCTAAAAGCGGGATGACAACGAACAGCACGACAGACAGGATGAGCGTATCCCATGGGATGGCCACACCGCCCACGCCGAGCAAAAAGGCAACGATTGGCGTAAACGCTGCGAGAATAATAAGGTCGTTTGTGGCGACCTGAACCACCGTATAAGCGGGCCTGCCCTTTGTCAGATGGCTCCACACGAACACCATCGCCGTACAGGGCGCGGCGCCGAGCAAAACCGCTCCGGCCAGATAATCCTTTGCAAGCTCGGTCGGAATAAGCGGCTTGAATACCACATAGAAGAAAAACCACGCGATACCGAACATGGTAAAAGGCTTTATCAACCAGTTTGTCACCCAAGTGACATATAAGCCTTTTGGGTTTTTCCCCACGTTCTTAATGCTGGCGAAGTCCACCTTCAGCATCATGGGATATATCATCAGCCATATCAGAACGGCGATGGGAATGCATACCTGCGCATATTCAAACCTGCCCAAGAAATCAGGGAGTCCCGGCAGGATTCTTCCGATAAGGACACCGACAACCATGCACAGAGCAACCCATAGGGTCAGGTATTTCTCAAAAAAGCCGATACCCGGATTCTCTTTACCCATAAACGCATACCCTCCATTTAGCAACATCCCCCGCTTAGCAACATCCCCCGCCGCCCGAACAATCACAGCTTGGTTCGCTTCCGGTTAACCAGCCCATAATTACGGCGGCGGCGCATCCCACCCCGGCGTCAACCGTAATGGCATTTTCAGGACAATTTCTTGCGCAAGCGCCGCACTCCATACAACGATCTTTGTCTTTGATGCGCGCTTTCTTTTCATTCATGCCGAACACTCCATGTGGGCAGACCTGTGCGCATCTTCCGCAGCCGATACATTTTTCCGCCGACAAACAAAGCGTTGCGACATTTTTCAGATACTTATGTTTCATCATAGCCCCCTCCTTTAAGCCGACAGGCTCTTTATGAGCACCAGCACAATCCCCGCAACGGATGAGAGAACGATGAGCGGTAATGCCGCTTTCATCTCCTTGATAACGCCGGAGAAGGACGTGTATGTTGACGAACCCGTGAAATTCATCGCCAAAAACGCTGACAAAGATGGCAGCACCAGCAAGTAACCTATGGCAAGAAGCAAAAATCCAGGGACAAACCAGCCGTTCAGCCAAACAAACCATGCTGTCCAGATCGTCCCTAACAGCCAGCCCTTCCAGGCAAACGCTCTGCCGGGAATAAGGGGAAGGAGCAAGGGTGTAATAACAGTTCCCGTTACCACGGCGCCCGCATAAGCGATAAAATCCGCAAGCCCAAATTCTCTTACCGCGAACAGGTTTATGAGAAACAGTACGCCGAAAACCATGAGAGATGTCTTTGCGGCTGCCACCAACTCCACAGGCGTGAGAACCAGCCTATCCCATGCCGTGAATTTCACAGTACGCATTTCTTCAGTGGCCCTGAAGCCGGAATTGAGAAACTCTTTTATATCCTTCGCTCTCACAGGGCCGTAAACCACGGAAAATCCGGTTTGCCTGGTCACTTCATGAGCACTCACGCCGGGCGCGCCGAGTTGCGGCAACACGATTTTCCTGTGCGACACAATCTTGGAGAGTCTTGTTTTTGATATGCGTCTCACCAGTTCACCGGTTCCGAACGTACCTTTACCGGCGGCGCACCAGACATTGATGCCCTTCGTGTCGAGTATCAGAATCCAACAATTTAAGCCTGAAAGCTCTTTCCGCAGGGTATCGAAGGTCAGCTTGTAGTTCGCGCTGACCAGCACAGGGGACGTATGATCGGGATTGCCAACAGCGTAAATCCCCGGATTGATCTTGTAATCCATCCGTCCGATGCCCCAGCGCACTTTCCATGCTCCGAGCGTGTCTTTGAATTGAAGGATCGTGGAAGCCACAGGCACGCCGCCCTGCGGGGTACGGATTTCACCCGTTACCCATGTATCCTTTTTATCATAAGGAGTTATGGATTCCCCGGCGCAGCAGCCACCGTCCGAGCAGCAGCAGGATCTTTCTTCATTCATTTTCATCACATCCTTTGCAGCAGCCCGCACCTTCCTTGCAGATGCAGCTGCCCTTATCGGAAGTGAGGGCGCTGAAAAACTGCTTTGTCCGGCTGACTGTATCCGTGTCCAGAGAGTAGTACGTCCATTTTCCTTGTTCTCTGCCTTTGACAAGCCCGCACTCGCACAGGAGCTTCATGTGATGGGACAGCGTGGATTGGGACATCTCAAACTTCTCTAAAATCATGCAGGCGCAAAGCTCTCCGCAGGAGAGCATATCTACGATCATGGCTCTCTTGGGGTCGCCCAGCGCCTTGAACACTTTTGTATTTTCCAGATACCGTTCCATACCAACACCTCAAATCTATAGGCTTCGATATGGGTATTATATGTGTCAAATCTAAAGATGTCAATATATTTTATGAAAATGCTGTGTTCAATCGGGCAAAAAGCGAAAGAGAGGCCCTATCCCTTGCGGGGCAACGCCTCTCTTTCGCTTTTCCTATCGGTTTGGGGGATGGTTCAACAAGTTTCTTTTAGCCGCCTGTAACCGTCGCTTTCATGACTTTCTTAAATTCCTTCCACCAGGAGCCTTTCGGGACATCTTCCCCCGCTAAAAGATTGACTTGATCCCGGATTTCGCCGTTTTGGGTGACGAAAACCCGCCCGATAACCTGCCCTTTTTGGATCGGGGCATCCACCGCTCCCAACATTTCCACTTTGGTTTCTACATTTTTATCCTGGCCTTTCGCCAACGTAACGCCTACTTTTCTTTCCGGTATAACCGTCACGCTGTCCGCTTGCCCTTTTCCGGCTTGAATACTTCCGATCGCTTCATTTTGCTTGTAAAACTGCTTGTACGTATACTGCGAAAAGCCCCAGTTATAGAGCTGTTTCGTATCGGCAAAGTGTCCGCCCTTTTCGGTAATTCCCATTACCGTAGACACAAACCGCAAGCCGTTCCTTTCAACGGTTCCCGTAAAACAGTATTTGGCGTCGTTGGTCCAGCCTGTTTTAAAGCCATCCACCCCTTCATAAAACCACAGCAGTTTATTGCTGTTGTCATATTGAAAAGGGCGCGTATCTTCCCTGATACGGTAATGTTTTATCTTGCACATTTCCATAATCTCGGGATAGGAAAGGGCACATAGGCCGATCTGGGCAAAATCATAGGCGGTCGTATAATGGTTGGGATCATGGAGGCCGTTGGAGTTGACAAAATGAGTGTTTTTCAGTCCCAGTTCCTCCGCCTTTTGGTTCATTAAGTCTACAAAAGCCTCATGACTGCCGGTCAAGTGTTCCGCAACCGCTACGCAGGCATCGTTTCCTGAAGCTAAGGCAATCCCCAGCATCATTTCTTGCAGGGTCAGTTTTTCCCCGGCTGTCAGAAAAATCCTGGAGCCTTTATAGGATGCGGCATTCGGACTGGCCGTTACCATATCCGTCATTTTGGCTTTGCCCTCGCGTATGGCATCCATAGCTACAATCAGGGTCATTAGTTTGGTCATACTGGCGGGATAAAGGATTTTATGAGGGTCTTTTTCGTAAAGGACCTGCCCGGAAGCCGCATCCAATAAAACAGCCGACTCTGCCTTTAACGGAAGTTCTGCCGCATTGGCGTTCAGGGGCAGTATCATGAAAACAAAGATGACTAAGGACATGAAAGCAACAAATTTCCGAGATCTAGTCAGGCTCACCATAAAACACCTCCTAGCAAATGTGATTTTATTTTTCCCCTAAATCCCCGGAAAGTATGTAACTTTTACATACTCGGCCGGGTAACGGAAAAAACTAACAGCCAGGAGGTGATACTTTATGGAAAATTTATTTGGCGTTCTTTTATTAGCGATCGTGGGTGCAGCCTTGATTTATCTGTTCATCAGGTATGTGCTGCTGCCTCTCGTTAAATTGATCAGACAAAGCGCCCGTTTAAGATAAAGGGATTAGCGAAAGGGATTAGCGCCGCTTAAAGGAGCGGCAGGATTAGCGGTGGTTAGCTACCGGATAAAGCAGGTTGGCCCTCATCCGGAAAAAGGGGAGTCTGCCCTTCCCTGTTGTGTTATAACACCGTAAACGAGGGTCTGTTTCTTCTGCGGTTCCGGCCGGATTTCCAGGGCTTGGTCTAGGATCGGCAGCGCGTCGGCCAGCCGGCTTTCTTCATTATAATAAACAGTGATAAGCGGCTGTTCCCTTTTTATGAAATCGCCTGTTCTGCCGTGGATTTTAAGACCTACAGCCAAATCAATCACGGATTCCTTCGTTTCTCTCCCCGCCCCCAAAACCATAGCGGCCAGCCCGAGAGCCTGGGTATCCCTCACTGTTAAGTATCCTGCTTCGCCGCATATTATACTATGTTGACGGCGGGCTTGAGGCAACAACCCTGTATCCTCCGCCACCCGCGGATCACCGCCTTGGGCTTGGATCATCTGCGCAAATTTGCCGAGGGCGGCCCCCGTATCCAGCAGCTTTTCCAGGACGCCGTAAGCTTCCTCCAGCTTCCGCCGCGGTTCGGCCAAACAGAGCATATAGGAACCCAGGACAAGCGACAGCCGGCGCAACGGGCCCTTTATCTTCCCTTGCAGCGTCCTGATGGCTTCCTCTACTTCCAGGGCATTGCCAATAGCGCTGCCCAGGGGTTCATTCATATCGGTAACTACGGCAATGGTTTCCCGGCCCACGTGCCGCCCGATATCTACCATTGCCTTGGCGAGAGCAAAGGCGTCTTTTCTTTGCCTCATAAAGGCCCCTTGACCGGTCTTGACGTCCAGGACAATGGCGTTAGCCCCGGCGGCGATTTTTTTGCTCATAATGCTGCCGGCGATCAAAGGAATCGAATCCACTGTAGAGGTCACATCGCGCAGGGCGTATAATTTCTTATCGGCCGGCGCCATATTCCCGGTCTGCCCGGATACGGCCAGTTGGATCTCCCGCACCTGGCGGATAAAGCGTTCCTGTTCAAGAGCCGTCTGCAGCCCCGGAATACTTTCCAGCTTATCAATGGTGCCCCCGGTATGGCCCAGGCCACGGCCAGACAGCTTGGCTACGCAAACCCCCGCTGCGGCTACTAAAGGGGCCAGCACTAGGGTAGTCGTATCAGCTACGCCGCCGGTACTGTGTTTATCTACTATGAGCCCCGGAAGAGCCGAGAGATCGGCCCGGTCGCCGGAATCGGCCATCGCCATCGTCAGATGTGCTGTTTCAGCAGCCGTCATTCCCCGAAAATATACCGCCATACAAAAAGCGGCCATTTGGTAGTCGGGGATCGTTCCCTTTACATACCCGTTAATGAGAAATTCGATCTCCTCTTGGGTCAAACCGGCGCCATTTTTCTTTTTTGAGATGAGATCGGCGCCCCTCATCCTCTCATCCCCCCTGTTGTCCCGCAGGCTTCGCCCAAAAAGCTGGCGCCGATGGAGGAATAGGATAGGTCAAAGATTTCGTTAAGGGTAGCGGCGATATCGGCAAAAGTTTTACGTATGCCTAAGTCGGCCCCTCCTTTGACTCCTTGGCCGCAAACCAACAGGGGAACGTACTCCCTGCTGTGGTCCGTACCGGGAGTCGTGGGATCATTGCCGTGATCCGCCGTTAAGATCAACCAGCCGTCTTGCCCTACAAGTTCAACTAAACGGGGGACCATCTCATCCAATTCTTCCAGCTTTTTACCATACCCCAGTGGATCATTGCGGTGTCCATAGACAGAATCAAATTCCACCAAATTGGTGAAAATCAGTCCGTCCTTAAGCTCGCGCCAGGCGGAAACTGTTTTTTCTATCCCTTCGGCATTGCTTTTCGTCGGCAGACTGAGGGTCAATCCCTGCCCGGCAAAAATATCGCTGATTTTCCCGACCCCAACGACCTCCAAGGCCTTATCCTTCAACGCGTCTAAGACTGTTGGCCTTGGCGGGCGCAAAGAAAAATCATGCCGGTTCGCTGTGCGGATAAAATTACCGGGAGCGCCAACAAACGGCCTGGCGATCACACGGCCGACCGCCCATTCTCCTACCAGTATTTCTCTGGCGATCCGGCACATTTGGTAAAGCTCTTCCAAAGGGATGATCTCCTCATGAGCCGCGATCTGAAAAACACTGTCCGCCGACGTATAAACAATGGGGCGGCCTGTTTTCAGGTGTTCCTCTCCCAATTCCTGAATAATCCGGGTTCCCGACGCGGTCCTGTTTCCCAGGATTTTACGCTGGATCCGCTCTTCAAAAGCGCCGATAAGTTGGGCGGGAAACCCATGCAAAAAGGTAGGCAGCGGGTCTTTCGTAATAATTCCGGCCATTTCCCAATGACCGGTCGTAGTATCCTTTCCATGGGATACTTCCGCCATCTTGCCGAAAGCCCCGGTAAGCGGAATATCCTGCGGCATTCCCTGAAACGGTATGATTTTACTCAAACCTAAAGAAGCCAGGTTGGGCAGGTGCAATCCGCCTGCCGCTTCCGCCACATGACACAAGGTATTACTTCCCTCGTCGCCAAAAAGCCCGGCGTCGGGCAGGGCTCCCACGCCAACGCTATCCATTACTAATAATATGACTTTGGACATTTGCATTTTCCCTCCTTAGGCCCGGGGATGTGTCTTATCATACACTTCTTTGATCCGTTTCTTCGTTAAATGAGTATAGATCTGGGTCGTCGATACATCGGCATGTCCCAAAAGCTCTTGGACCGACCTGAGGTCGGCGCCGTTAGCTAAAAGATGGGTGGCAAAAGAATGCCTGAGGGTATGGGGGGTGATCTCCCGATTAACTCCTGTTTTTACGGCCTGTTTTTTAATAATTTTCCAAAAACCCTGACGTGTCATACGCTTACCAAGATGATTAATGAACAATGCGGTTTCTGTAATATTTTTGAGCAGCTGCGGCCTTCCTTTTTCAACATAGGCGCTGACCCATTGCGCAGCCATAGAGCCTAACGGTATGATCCGCTCCTTGTTGCCCTTGCCGATACAACGGACAAACGCCAGCTTCACATCAACCTGATTCACGGTCAGATTAACCAGCTCCGATACCCTTAATCCGGTTGCATAAAGCAATTCCAGCATGGATTTGTCCCGTAACTGAATAGGGTTTACCACCCCTTGCGGCTCCTGTAAAAGAACATCCATTTCTTCCTCGGATAAAACCTGGGGGAGCTTTTTGACTAATTTGGGGGATTCCAAATAAACGGAGGGATCGAACTCTAACACATCTTCCAGGCACAAAAACTGAAAAAAGCCTTTCAGTGAGGCAATTTTCCTGGCGATGGTGGCAGGGGAGCCGTTTTTTTTATGCAGTTGATAGATATACGCCGCCAAAGAATCTTTATTGATCTCGCTGATAGAGGTGATTTTTTTCTCCGCGAAGTAGTTCCTGAATTTTTGCAGATCCCGCCGGTAAGCCTCTTGAGTATTGGGGGAGAGCCCTTTTTCGACCTGCAGGTATTCAAGATATCTTCTGATAAGTTCGTCCATTTAAAAAGCACCCCTTTGTGGAAATATGGCTATTGAATAATCTAACTTCCACAAAAGAGCAGATTTTCCTCTTTACTTTATTCTTGTCTTTGTACGGGAATGGCATTTTTTTCTGTGGAGGCGTTTGGCTGGCCTTGTACTTTTACGGGTTGTGTCAGGACGTCTTTTTTTAGATTATCGGAAGGAGCTATGGTAGCATTATCGTTAGGATTCATCAACCAATTAACCCCCAACCCCAGGCAGGCCACGAAAATTAACCCCACCAAAAAAAACGAAAGCTTTTTTCTCCATCGTGTAATGGTTATGATAACCATCTGCACCCCTCCCTCGTTATTATATATGAGCTTAAATTTATCTTAGAACATAAAGCGAAGCTTTGTTACCGGATAAACAACCGCCCTTTAGGCCATTCTATAGGTAAATGTTTTACGGAAAATAACGATAAGGGAATGATGGCATGAAAAGAGAATGGAAATCAACCACCCAGGAAAATAATCGCGGCACCTGGACAGTATTTCCGGATTTATGCAAAGGCTGCGGCTTATGTATTGAGAAATGCCCCACCAAGGTTATTTATTGGTCGGAAGAACTGGGATTTATGGGAACTCCCTCGGTAAAAACCCGTATAGAGGGCTGCATCGTTTGCGGCATGTGTGAAGCTGTTTGTCCGGATACCGCCTTGCGGGTAGAGCGGCATGATAAAAAGGAAACGCCTCCGAGGCAAGTAGTGTGATGAACAAAGGGCTGCCATGGGAGATGCAGTGCCTCCACAGATCCACATGTACATGATGTTTTCTCCGGCAGCTTTTTCAATCGGCTTCCTGGGGCTAGTTTTTACACTGCTCCATTTTGGATAAAAGCAAGGCACGGGCGGACAAAATAATGTCGAAATATGTCGATCAAATCAAGAAAATATAGAATAATTTTACGTGCGTATACAGGATGCGACAAGATATAATTAGGTGGATGGTCTATGCCTATTCTTTCAACGGGGAGTGATTAGCTTGAAAACATTCTCGGCCAGCGTCGAAGACCCCTGAGCTTAAAAAAGGGTACAGCAAACAGCCCTAACGGAAGCAAATTGCAGAAAGATCAAGCAGGCAGCGTAATATGTTCGGGGTTTACGACACCATAAGAAACCAAGAGTTTAGCAGCTTGCCGCAAAGCTTTCTCCTTTTGCTTATTACGAAGCTCCACCGGCATATCAACTTGATAGAGATCGCAGGGGTTGAAGACCTCCCCGGATTGGAGCATGTGGTAAACGGCAGTGAGAATCATTCTGGCAATGGCGATAATGGCTCGTTTCTTGCCTCGACGCTTGGTGATCCGCTCATATTTGATACGGTAGTAATCGGAAGAATTCGATTTCACAGCGGCATGAGCCGCTTGCACGAGAGCAGGCTTGAGATAAACCCCGGCCCTCGTAATGCGAACCGACTTCTTTTTACCGGCGGATTCATTGCTGCCGGGCGTCAAACCTCCCCAGCAGCATAAGCGTTTCGAGGATAAGAACTGAGACATATCCGTACCGATCTCGGAGAGGATCGTAATGGCAATGTTGCGATCCACTCCAGGAATGGTACACAGAAGGGCAATAGCGCTTTCCAAGGGCGTAGCCAACCTGGTGATGGTTTGGTCGAGGTCGGCAATGAGCTGCTCCACGAAATCCAAGTGTTTGCGGACAAAACGAATGCGCGCCTTCTGTTCCGCAGTCATTTGAAAACCTTCAATAGATTCGATAACCTCGTCGGCTTTCTTCTTCAAGGAGCGCTGCAGCAAGGAAATGCAATGTTCAGGATCGAAAGAATCCGCGTTTACAAGGTAGTCCGTGATGGAAGAGGCAGATTTGCCAAACATGTC
>DHRG01000003.1:12532-13869 GCA_002408285.1 Peptococcaceae bacterium UBA5318
TTCTTTTCACTGGATTTACAGGAAACGAGCTTGAAGCGGTATCGTGTGTATTCCCGTAAAATGCGGATATTCTTAGACGGGATAAAGCTGCCGGGAACCAAACCAAGGCGAAAAAGATCGCCGATCCACTTGGAGTCTTTGACATCATCCTTGTTGCCCTTAACAGCAGCAACCCACTTGGGGTTGGCGACGGTAACGCGGACCCTGTCCTCCAGTAAATTGTAAATGGGAACATAATACTTCCCGGTGCTCTCCATGCAAACGTCAAAGCAGTTGTTGTCAAGCAGCCACTGCTTGAACGCCAAAATGGATTTGTTGAAGGTTGAAAAACGCTTTTTCTGGTAACTCGGAATGATGCCCTGCGTTGTGATGAGCGTGGCGACGAAAAATGTCTTATGCACATCGACACCACAACAGATGGGGTAAACGATTTTCAAATATCTCCCTCCTTGCAATGAAATCGTGAGGGAGAAGACAGTGACTGGAGCGCCGCACATTTAACGTTGAGCTAAAACAATGATTAGCTTGCGGCCTCGTGGCGCCACTTATTTGTGCTTGTAAAGCGATCCTTACACTGGTTATCATACTGATTTAAGCCAAGAGGCAGTCTGCAACTCACCTCCCCGTGCTTTGTAGTGTGCCTTTCCCTCAAGGATATTGTACCCGAAGGATGGTTGCTGCACATCCTGGTAGGTTGTTTTCATTCCTATTTGTGTCGCCCGCAGCAGGCGGCGGAATGGAGGATATTATGAAATTAATTAATTTATTCAGAGCCGTTATTTTTGCATTAATACTTACTTTAACGCTGGTAAAAACGCCAAGTAAAGCGGAAGCCGCGTCCTCGGCAACTATCCCGGGCCCGGCGATCACCACAAATATGCAAACGCCTAATGGTGATTTTTACTACGCTTCAGCGTACTACACTGAAGCCAAAGAATTAAGCGCCGCCACCTATACCGGGACAATAGCTGTTTACGGAGCGGGGAGCGACTTGAGTAAAAAGACAGTCCATTATGAATATGACGAAAACGGCAAATTAGTAAGGAGATATGGGGTGGAGTAAGTTTCTACAATCATGAATGGAGGTTAAAGTTATAGTTCTGTGACATGGGTACCAAATATCTCAATCAAATTCGAAGGGAGAATAAATTTGTGGAGGGATTTATAAATTCAAAGAGGATTCTTATTGTCCTATTATCAGCATTGTTTATACTTACTGCAATATCATTAATATTTGATAATGCAGTGTATGCCAATACAGGAGAAATAAAATGGCGACATTATAACGACCCCTCATGGTCATCCTTTGGTGGGACGTCAGTGCCATTGCCAGGAGG
>DHRG01000017.1:0-19316 GCA_002408285.1 Peptococcaceae bacterium UBA5318
ATGGTCAGCCTCCTACCCGATTATCGGCATAATGTAACGGGTGTTTCATTGATTTATCAGTTTTTCAGGATTAGATTAAAAAGCGAAAATCAATTATCACTTTACTAAGAAGGTGTTGTTTATGATCGAAAGAGATGCTCCCATAGGCGTAATGGATTCCGGTATAGGTGGATTAACGGTTGTGCGGGAACTTCAGCATATTCTGCCAGGCGAGGATATAATTTACTATGGTGACAACGCAAATTGTCCCTATGGTAATAAAAGTTATGATCAAATAGTTGTACTAAGCCGCAAAATGCTGGATTTCTTTTGTGAAAACAAAGTTAAAGTAGTAGCTGTAGCCTGCAATACAATTTCAACCTTATTGGATTATCTGAAGCCGAATTTAGGATTTGAAATCATCGGAATAATCGACTCTGCCGCCGCTTGTGTTTCGGATAAGGGTTTAAAAGAAGTAGGACTGCTTGCTACGGAATTTACTGTTTCCACCGGATATTACGAGAGAGCAATACACTCGCACAGTCCTATTATTAAAGTAATTGCACAAGGCAGCCCTCTGCTGGCTGCTTTGCTGGAAAAAAACTACGGTGGCACAAAACAGAGCGAGATTGACGCAGAAATAAAAAAACAGGTAGATCACATTCTGTCACGTTGTTGCGTATCCCACCTGATCCTTGGCTGTACTCATTATCCCATTGCGGAGGAAAGCTTCAAACGCTATTACCCAAACCTTAAATTAATCAATCCTGCCATAGAGCAAGCCAAAGCAGTCCGGGCTTTTCTGGAGAAAAATGATTCGGTAAACACTCAGCGTCAAGGTTGTTTTACTGTTTGCACCTCAGGCGATCCGCAGGTATATTTGGATATGGCCAGACGCCTGGGGTTATTTAAAACGACAGCGCTGCATTTAACTTAAACAAAAGAAGATGCCATATATTCGTAAGATGGAACAATGTTAAGGAAAAAGGAAAATTGTTCACTATTTATAACAGGGTTCCAAAGTGCGCTAATATTATTGAATTATTATATAAAAACCAATAGACTAAAAAATGATTCAGATACACATGCGCGTGTTATGAATATAATATTAGAATTGTGAGGGGAAAAAATGGCAACAAATATCAGTAAACGTCTATCCTTTAAAACCAAGGTTGGTTATGGCGTTGGTCAGCTGGGTTCCGGTTTGGGTTATAATCTGTATTATTATTATTTCATTTATTTTATGACCAGTCTAGCTGGTGTCAACCCGGCTATTGCCGGTACGATTTCACTGTTTGCCGTTATCTGGGACGCGGTAACAGATCCCATGGTAGGCGTTTTTTCAGACGGTCAGAAAATCAGGACCGGAACAAGACGTAATTTGATGATGAAAGCATCCATTCCACTGGGCATAACGGTCTTTCTGCTGTTTACTTCTTTTAATTTTCCAAACGACTCCATAAAAGTAATATACTATCTCATTATAAATATCCTGTTTTGGCTGTCTTTTACCTGCTGTGATATTCCTCACATCACTATTGGACAGGAATTAACGGATGATTTTGATGAAAAGAGTAAAATCAGAGGGTTTTCCACCGCGTTTCTATATGTAGGCGAACTTGTAGTATCCGGTGCAACCATAATCATTGTTGAACGCAGTGTCAGTGAGGCTGCAGGTTGGAGCACAGTTGCAATAATTACCGCTATTGTTTGTGCGGCCGCTTACTTTATTGCCGGTCTGGCTGTTAAAGGCAAGGAACGTATTGTTACACCTAAGGAAGCTTCGGCTAATACAAATCCTCTTAAGAACTTCAGAAAATGTTTTAAGAATAAAACCTACTTGATTCTTTTAGCTATTGTAATATTTGCAAACTGCATCGTTGGTATCCAGGCAAGCTGCAATATCTATGTACAGAAATTTGTTTACAATCTCGATGCTGTTTCCATAGGTGTTATCAATATGGGTAAATGCTTCTATATGATCCTTTGTTCGCTGGCAATCGGCGCCTTGTCTGGGAAGATCGATAAACGTTCGATGATGATCGGCGGTTTTCTGGCATATGGCTTTGGCATGTCTGTTGTCAAGTTCGGACCGGTCATGCTGCCAGTTTATATCTTTGCCCTGTGTTTTTCCGCACTCGGAAATGCAA
This sequence comes from Peptococcaceae bacterium UBA5318, assembly GCA_002408285.1. Classification (GTDB taxonomy): domain Bacteria; phylum Bacillota; class Peptococcia; order DRI-13; family UBA5318; genus UBA5318. The sequence continues at coordinate 2,130 of DHRG01000017.1, forward strand.
CCTTCTGGACACTTATTTACTCAGTCCTGGCAGACGTGATCACAATAGATAACCGCGAAAGCGGAGAAAATACCTCCGGTACGCAAACCTCCTTACTCAGTATGTTCATCAAATTTGGCACATCTTTTGGCATGTGGGCAGTAGGCCTTGGTTTGGCAGCATACGGTTTGGTTGAAACCGCTGTAACACAGGATCCTGGTGTAGTCGCGGGAATCCAGAATATTTATGGTGTCGGCGGCGGTGTGTTGGGCCTTATCATAGCCTTTTTGGCATACAAATACCCGCTTTCACGCAAAGAATACAATCGGAGAATTGCAGAGCTTGACGCTGCTGGGAAATAATAGTTGAGTTCCTGGAGATATCGGCTTATCTCCGGCAAACATCCAGCAAGAAGCAAGCCCCTTGCGAAATTATACAATGGGTCGCTGCAAGGGGCTTGCTTTATGGATTCAGCGTAAACTGGGCTGTTGGAGTACCATGCTATGGATACCGCCGCCGTTCAAAAAAATCTCGCGCGCATAAATTCCAATAATTTTTCTGTGCGGAAAGATTGCTGAGAAAACCTCATGCGCATATTTGTCATTTTTATCATTGAATTGAGGATAGATTAGAGCTCCGTTAGGCAGATAACAGTTTAAATAGGAAGCTGTCATTCTATCCCCCGCGCAGCGAGGCACGGTATGCATACTGTAGTTTATCCCTTCCGCTTCCTCCTTAGTGATTATTAAAGGATCAGGCAGTGGCATTTTATGGGTTCTTATTGTTCTGTTCTTAGCGTCAGGTGTATGCTGCAATATATCCAAGGCTTCCCTGACGATCTCGTACTGGGGATTCGACTGATCATCCGTCCATGAGAGCATAGCTTCTCCGGGATGGATGAAACTGAACAAATTGTCAATGTGGCCCTTGCCTTCATCCATATATAAACCACGTTTGAGCCAAATTACTTTTTCAACTCCCAAGTATTCCGTTAAGGTGGTTTCTACAGCACTTTGTGATATTTTTGGATTTCTTCCTTCGCTCAACAGACATTCTTCGGTAACAACCATCGTTCCGTTTCCATCAACGCAAAATGAACAGCCCTCCAAAACAAATTCACGCAATTGATAGTTATCGAGGTACAACAACTGGCATATTTTTTGGGCAATCAAGTTATCTTTATCCCAGGGAAAATATAATCCCTCGGCAAGGCCGCCATAACCGTTAAAGGTCCAGTCTATTCCGCGCATTTCTTTGTTTCCGTTAATAATAAAACTGGGGCCGGTATCACGGATGAAAGCTTCATTGCTGCTGAGTTCGATAACTCTGATATTAGGGGCGAGGGTGTGTCTGGCGTTTTCATATTGGTCGCCGTTGACACATACTGTGACAGGCTCAAACTGACTAATGATCTGGGCAATCTGCGCCACAACGCGCTGTGCTGGCTTAGCGCCCAATCTCCAGTTATCCGGGCGCTCGGGCCACAATATCCAGCATCCTGCGTGCCAGTCGGTTTCAGCCGGCATAAAAAACCCATCAGATTTTGGTGTACTCGCTAATACTGCCAAAATATCACTTCCTATCGGTTTAGATTATGAAATACTATCGCCGCTATTCTTGACTATCCAGCTATAAACAAGTATTTCTACAATAGCCAGCATGGGTATTCGGGAAGTAATATTACTCCCCGAAAATTGGATCGTATTGGTAAAAACGTAGAAATTGAGGTCGCTAAGACTTTGAATAGTATTATTATTCGGGGCTGTAATTGATACGATAAAAGGTTTGCTTTTAGAGATTATGCGTTCTAAAGTGTCAATAACACATAAATTTTGTCCCGATAAAGAGAAAACCCAGAGTATATCCTTCCCAGTTATTTTCTGGATGGCATAACGAATTTCATAAGGCTCATGCGGGACAAGCACATTAAATCCTAATACAGTGAACAGATGCCGGGCGTAATTTACGACCTCTCTATTCAGCCCTTCGGAAAGAAAATAAATATTGGCACATTGCTCCAAACGGTCATATAGCATCTTGACCTTTTCATTTGGGATGACTCGAAGCGACTCCGCAATGTTACACAGATAAGAATCCGTATAGTTTTTTTGGGAAATATCTTTCGGTATTTCCGGGGTTGAAACAACAAAATCAGTTAATCGCAGAGTATTGATGAAATCCCCGTACCCATCGAACCCTAATTTGATTACGAATCTGAATATGGTCGTGGTGGAAACATAGCACTCATGGGCGAGTGTGCGGATGCTCTTGTCCTTTACCTCATGTATGTTCTTTACAACATAGTCAAAAATATTACGCTCTGTTTGATTGAGTTCATCAATACGAGGGCTTGTAAACATAAAAAAATCACGTTTCAACTTCTCACCTCCGGATGTTCGCTTTAATTCTATAGATTTCAAAAGTATATTGTCAAGAATATATAAACAGTACTTATAGTAAGAATGTTACAAAAAAAGTAACATCGAATAAATATAGTTACTTTATTATTGTGGATTAAGAACTGATATCTGAAACTTTCGTTGGATCTTTGTTCATATCAAATGAGGTGTTTTCATGACTAGCAAATCAGCATTTTTTGGCGCGTTTTTCATAGTATGCATATTCGGTGTTGTAATATTTCTGGCAGTTGTCAAATGGGATTTAAGTCCGCATATTCCAATGCTGTTTGGTTGTGGGGCTGCAAGTCTTATTGCCATGCTGGAAGGGTATTCCTGGAAGATAATTCAAGAGGGCATGGTGAAAGGAATTACTCAAGCCTTGGAGGCTATAATTATTTTGATGTTAATCAGTGTACTGATGGGCGTCTGGACTAACTCCGGAGTGCTTCCGGCGATGATATATTACGGGCTGCAGTTTATTTCGCCAAAATTCTTTTTGGTATCCGCTATGGTAATAACCTCCATTGGATCTATGGCTATAGGTTCGTGGGGCTCGGCCGGAACACTGGGGATCTCCTTTATTGGTATGGCACAGATACTTAATATTCCGATCCCGGTTGTTGCAGGAGCTATAATCTCCGGCGCTTATGTCGGGGATCAGTTTTCCCCGTTGTCGGATAGTACAAATCTAACCTCGGCAGTTGCGGGTATTAATGTATTTGATCATGTAAGGCATATGTTCCCTATAATTGGTACCGCCTATCTGATTTCTGCTTCATTTTATCTGGTTTTGGGGCTTAAATACGGCACCAATGACCCCGCGACGATAATAAATGATATAGGATTATATACGGACAGCCTTACAGGAGCATTTAATATAACACCGTTGTTATTCCTGCCCCTTATCATTCTGATCTGCTGTATACGAAAAAAAATACCGGCTATACTAAGTGTAAGTATCGGTATTATTGTTGCGGGGGTGCTTGGTATACTGTTACAAGGAAACAGTATTAAGCAGTTGATGGAATCAGCCCTTTCGGGGTATATCAGTATGACCGGCAATTCTGTTGTCGATCGGCTATTGACGGTCGGTGGGTTAAACGCAATGATGGAATCGGTAAGTCTTATTATTATTGCGATGATGTTTGGCGGTATTATGGAAAAGACCGGACAAATGCAGGCACTGGTCATGCCTATATTACAACGGGTTCATTCACTTTGCGGTCTGACGGTCGCGGTTATCTCTACCAGTATTATTTGTAATGTTCTTATGCCTGATCAGTATATTGGGATCGCGCTGCCAGGCAGAATGTATTCAGAAGAATACGATAAGCACAAAATAGATCACCGGAAGCTGGGTGCGGCATTGGCCGCCGGCGGGGTAGCGACCTCATCGCTTGTACCCTGGAATACCTGTGGAAACTTTATGGCAGGAATATTAGGCGTGAGCGCTTTTTATTATGCTCCCTATGCTTTCTTCAATCTTATTCTGCCTTTTTTAACCGTACTGTTTATATCAGCTTTCGGTCGAAAAGCTGAGCAAATAACCTAAAAAATATATGAAATGGGGATGAAAACATGGATAAACTAACACTTGCTACTGAACAGCAAAGATCTGCAGCCCAACTTGGGAAAGACCTTACGGCCATTTTAAATGACCCGTTAGCGCCGATTGCCGGTTATGCGGTGGCCGTGATTGATGGAAACAGGATATTGTATAAGGAGTGCGGGGGAGTGAGCAATGTTGTACACAAAGACTTTCGGAAATATTGGCCGATGAAAAGTTCCACAAGGTTACGTATTGCTTCAATTTCCAAAATGTTTTCGGCAATTGCAGTAATGCGTCTGGTTGAACAGGGAAAACTAAATCTTGATGCGGATGTAAGTAATTATGTTGGGTTTTTATTGCGTAATCCAAACTATCCCACAGATGTTATAACGCTGCGTATGTTATTGTCGCATACCTCTTCGCTTCGTGATGGAAGCAAATATTCCATTCCGCCAGAATACGGCATAGAAGAGTTTTTCCTCAAAGAGGGTCAGTATTATGGAAACGGAGAACATTTTGCAGACTCACAAGATGGGGTTGAACGTCAACCGGGCGTCTTCTTCGCCTATACCAACCTGAACTATGGCGTGATAGGAACGGTTCTTGAACGGATTTCCGGTTTGCGTTTTGATGAATTTATGAAAAAAAACATACTTGAACCTATGGGAATGGAAGCCAGTTTTAATGTGGGCGATTTTGATGAAAGATCAATTTTTGAGATTTCCCCTTTATATATGCGCTATCTTGATAAAATTACCGGTAAGGAGCACTGGCTGCCGCAAATAGATGACTACCGAGGAGTATTGCAGTCACGCGATCAAGTCTTAATCACGAACCCGGATGTGGGTGAAGAGAATGTAGTAGCCGACTTGACTAATTATCGGATCGGCACTAACGGTACACTTTTTTCACCACAAGGCGGCCTGAGAATTTCAGCGGATGAATTGCTGCTGCTGATAGAAATGCTGCTCAACGACGGCAAATTAAACGGGAAGGAATTCCTGCAAAAAAAATCAGTTGACATGATGTTTACGCCATATTGGACCCATGATCACGCAAAAGGTAACGGCGACACATATGCCGGGCTTATGACATGCTTTGGGTTGGGCATACATATCATGACAGCAAAAGAAAGGGACAGATTTATCCGAAACCGCGATATCATTCTTTCTGGGCATTTCGGGGAAGCATATGGGCTTTTGGCAGGCCTTTTTCTTGATCGGACTAATAAACGCGGTATTTTATATATCATAAATGGGGTAGGGACTCCTGAAAGCGGCAATAGTGGGCAATATTCCGGAATGTATCGTTGGGAAGAAAAGTTCTGTACAGCTATATTTGATAATCTCTTTCCCAACCTGTAGCTTAAATTAAAACAAAAACCAGTCCAGTTACAAGGCTTGGACTGGTTTTTATTTTAATAGTCGCCCGAATAAATAATTGCCTCGGAAATAAGATGTGCATATTTTTGCACCAGACTGATCAGGTGCCGCTTTTTTTCTATTGACTCGAAACGGTAGTTTGGACCGCTAATATTCAGGCCGGCGATCAGTTCTCCCCGGGCGTTGAGGATGGGAGCCGCAACCGCTACCAACCCGTAGTCCACTTGTCCCTCTGTAAGCGCATAGCCCTGGACTTTGATTTTATCCAGTTCCATCCGCAATAAAAGGGGATTGGTGATGGTATGGGGGGTATAACATTTTAGTTCGGACAATAACAATTGTTCTATTTTATCAGACGGCATATGGGCGGCCATTATCAACCCGGAGGCCCCGGCATGCAGCGGGATCTCCCGTCCTATCTGGGAAACAAGCCGTACGCTATGACTGCATTCGACCAGTTCGATGCATATGCCATAACCGAAATTGGAGTCAAGTACAGTTAAAGTGGCGGTTTCGTCGGCTTCAGCCACCAGATTGTCCATGATTTGTCTGGCTATCTTGCGGAAAGCAAAACGTTCCGGCACGGCTTGGCTGAGTTTCAGCAACTGTAGTCCCAGATAATATTTACTATCTGAGGGGTCTTGATAAACCCAGCCTTCACTTGCCATAGTGACCAGCAGTTTATGAACGACACTCTTATGGATATCCATTAGTTTAGCGATATCACTGATTCCGATTCCCGGGCCGTGGTTAGCGTAAAGATTAAGCAATTGGATAGACCTTTTAACAGCGAGAACATAGTACTGGTTTTGATCAGTAGACATGATGATAACTCCATTCGTGTATTATCGGGTTCAACCATACGACATTTTATTTCGTGATGATATTGGATAATCCTCCATTTAAAAAAAAATTTTTAATACGTCTTGAATTAATTGCAAAGAAGATTCATAATAACAGAAACACCATCTCTAAAATAACACATAATATTTAAAAATCCAATAGACACAGTGAAAAATTAATAGGGACGATGTTCTTAAAATGCAAAAATTCATACTAGGAGAGTGGGATCATGAAGAAAACAATTGTATTGGGAGTTATTGGGGCAGATTGTCATGCTGTTGGTAATAAGATACTGGATTTTTCTCTTTCTTCCGCAGGTTTCGAGGTGATAAATATCGGGGTAATGAATACCCAGGAAGAATTCATCAATGCGGCTACTGAAACAAATGCGCAGGCTATTTGGGTATCCTCTCTTTATGGTCATGGAGAAATCGACTGCCGGGGTTTTCGGCAAAAATGCGAAGAAGCAGGCTTACAGGATATGCTCTTGTATGTAGGCGGAAACCTGGTAGTTGGAAAACAGGAATGGGAGCAAGTGGAAAAGAGGTTTAAAGACATGGGGTTTAACCGGGTGTACCCGCCGGGGACCAACCCTGTTGAAGCTATTAAAGATTTAGAGAAAGATTTGCAAACGAAGGTGAAATGAAGGTGAAATAATGAAAGCGGTCTTGCTCATCGACTTTGGCAGCACATACACCAAATTAACGGCGGTTGATTTAGATGCAGAGGAGATCATGGCGGTTGCCAAATCACCGTCAACTGTGGAAACAGATATTATCCAGGGATTCAATCAGGCGTTAGCTCTGTTGGAAGAACAGTTACGGAAAGTGCCCCATGAATTTACAGAAAGACTGGCTTGCAGCAGCGCCGCCGGCGGGTTAAAAATGATAGCCATCGGCCTGGTCCCCGAATTAACAGCCGAGGCGGCCAAAAGGGCGGCTTTGGGGGCGGGAGCGCGGATCCTGGGCACCTATAGTTATCAATTGGATAGATCTGAGATGAAAGAAATTAACGAAAGCCGGCCGGATATTATTCTTCTGGCGGGCGGCACCGACGGCGGCAATAAGGACTGTATCATCCATAATGCCGGTTTGCTGGCCGAGATGCTGCCTCAGGTTCCGGTGATCGTGGGCGGGAATAAAAAAGCCCGGGATGAAATTGAAAGCATTTTCCGCCGTAAGAATATCTGCTTTTGTATCAGCGAGAATGTAATGCCCCGCTTAAACGTTATCCAGGTGGAACCGGTTAGGGAAACGATCAAACAAATGTTTATTGAACGGATCATCGAAGCTAAAGGCATCAAAAAGGTGGAAAAGATCATCGGCAACGTCCTGATGCCCACGCCTGCCGCAGTGCTGAAAGCGGCTCAGGTTCTGGCGGATGGCACCGACCTGGAAGAGGGTCTTGGCGAACTGGTAGTGGTAGATATTGGGGGGGCTACCACCGATGTACACTCTATAGCCACCGGGGAAGCCGTTCAGGCAGGAGTCACACTGCGAGGGCTGCAGGAACCTTATGCCAAGCGGAGTGTGGAAGGCGACCTGGGGATGCGGGTCAGCGCACGTTCGCTTTGGGAAGCGGCCGGGAGCAAGAAAATCAAAAAATACCTCGTTGCCGCACAGTTTGATATTGAAGGGCGCTGTAAGGAACTGTCGGCGCGGGTTGACGCACTTCCCCGCAGCCCGGAAGAAGAGGAATTTGACGAGGCTATGGGCGCTGTGGCGGCGGAAATTGCCATAGAAAGACACGTCGGCGTCCTGGAAAGCCAATATACACCGAACGGAATTATTTACTCGCAAACGGGGAAAGATTTACAAAACATTAAATACCTGATTGGAACGGGCGGGGTGTTAGTCCATAGCAAGCAGCCCGGTATGATCTTACGCGCCGGATTGTCCCGGGAAGAAAACAGCCCCTATTTAAAGCCCCTTAACCCGAAAATACTGCTTGATAAAACATATATTATGTCGGCCATGGGTTTGTTAGCGGAAAGATATCCCGATCAAGCCTTCAGGATCCTTAAAAGATATCTGGAAAAAGTGTAGCGGAGGAAGAAGAAATGAATTTAACTAATAAAAAATGGAGTGAAGAGGATTTTCATAAGGTCCGCAAAGAGGTGTTGGACCAATGGGTTACCGGAAAGGAGGTTGATCTGCAGGAAGCTACGGATTATTTGCGCCAGGTTCCGGATCACAAGAACTTTTGTAAAAAACTTAATCATGCTAAACAGGACGGGCTCACTCTCACACAGCCTCGGGCAGGCGTGGCCCTTGTCGAAAAGCACATCGAGCTTCTCCGTTACCTGCAGGATGAAGGAGGGGCTGATCTTCTACCCAGCACGATCGACAGCTATTCGCGGTCCAACCGTTATCACGAATGCGAAATTGGGATCAAGGAAAGCAGGAAAGCCGGACACTCCATGCTCAACGGTTTTCCGGCCGTCAATCATGGAGTGCAAAATTGCCGCAGGGTTTACGAGTCCTTAGACCGGCCGATACAGGCCAGACACGGCACCCCGGATTCCCGTCTTTTAGCTGAAATTATCCATGCGTCCGGCTGGACTTCCAATGAAGGCGGCGGGATATCCTATAACATTCCCTATGCCAAATCTGTGAGTCTGGAACAGTCCCTCCTCAATTGGCAATATTGCGACCGCTTAGTAGGTTTATATGAAGAAATGGGTATTTCCATCAACCGGGAGCCTTTCGGGCCTTTGACGGGGACGCTGGTCCCGCCCGCTATCTCTAACGCGGTGGGAATTATTGAGGGCTTGTTGGCGGCGGAACAAGGGGTGAAAAACATTACGCTGGGCTACGGACAGTCCGGCAACATCGCCCAGGATGTGGCTGCTCTCCGGGCTTTGTATGAGCAGGCCAAGGAATATTTCCGTACTTACGGATACTTCGTACAGTTGACCACCGTATTCCATCAATGGATGGGCGGCTTCCCGGAAAATGAGTCCAAAGCCTTCGGGATCATTTCCTGGGGCGCGGCTACGGCGGCGCTGGCCGGGGCTACCAAGGTCATTGTAAAAACACCCCATGAGGCTTTCGGGATTCCTACCAAAGAAGCCAATGCCCAGGGATTGCAGGCAACCAAACAGACTCTTAACATGGTTTACGGACAGCGGTTGTTCATTTCCCGTGAAATTGATCTGGAAATAGAGATTATCAAGGCGGAAACCAAATGTATCTTAGACAAAGTCTTTGAGCTGGGCAAGGGCGACCTGGCGGCAGGTGTTGTGCGGGCTTTTGCCGCGGGAGTGCTGGATGTTCCTTTTGCTCCCAGTAAATATAATATGGGGAATGTGTTGCCGGCCAGGGACAACAACGGAGCCGTCAGATATTTGGATTATGGCAACATTCCCGTTTCCCGTGAACTCAAGGATTACAATAACAAAAAACTGGAACTCCGGGAGAAGGAAGAAAATAGGCCCTTATGCTTCCAGATGGTAGTAGATGACATTTTTGCCGTGAGTAAAGGAGTTTTGGTGGGCAGACCGGATGTCAGGCAAAAAAACCGGTAAACAATACTGAAAGGATCTGAGAGAGCTGTGAAAGTATTAGATGTGCTATGTTCTGCCGGGAGGAGCGGATTTTATTTTGATGACCAGCGGGCCATCAAAAAAGGAGCCGGACATGACGGCTTTAGTTATGTGGGCGAACCGGTTACGGAAGGGTTCAGCCAAATAAGGCAGGCCGGAGAGGCCATTTCGGTGATGATCGTTCTGGAGGACGGTCAAATAGCTTACGGTGATTGTGCGGCTGTGCAATATTCAGGCGCCGGGGGGAGAGATCCTCTTTTTCTGGCGGAGGATTTTTTACCTCTTATTGAAAAAGAAATCGCGCCCCGCTTGAAAGGAAGAGAACTCCAGAGCTTTAAAAGCCTGGCTGAGGAATTTGACGGGCTGACTTTGGCGGGGAAAAGACTGCATACGGCCATCCGCTATGGGGTCACCCAGGCAATTTTAGACGCTGTGGCGAAAGCTAAAAAAATGACTATGGCGGAAGTGATCCAAAATGAGTACCAAATACGGGGCGGAATCAAAAAAGTGCCCATTTTTACCCAATCGGGAGACGACCGTTACAGCAATGTGGATAAAATGATTATTAAGGGTGCGGATGTATTGCCGCACGCGCTTATTAACAGTGTTCCGGAAAAACTCGGGCTGCAGGGTGAAATATTAAAAGAGTATGTCAAATGGCTGCGGGAACGTATTATCCAATTGCGGGCGGATTCTTCCTATCATCCGGTTCTGCATATTGATGTCTATGGCACCATCGGTCTGGCGTTTGGAAATGACCCGGAAAAAATGGCCGGCTATCTGGGAGAATTGGAAAAAATGGCCGAACCCTTTACCCTGCGCATTGAAGGACCCATGGATGTGGAGGACAGGATGAAGCAACTGCAAGCCCTTAAGGAACTGCGGTCGCTGTTAAAGAAAAAAGGAATAAATGTAGAAATTGTAGCCGATGAATGGTGCAACACCTGGGATGATATCAAGCTTTTTGCCGATGAGGGAGCCGCTGATATGATTCAGATCAAGACTCCGGATTTGGGAGGGGTCAATAATATTGTCAAGGCTATTTTGTATTGTAAGGAAAAAGGAATTGGGGCTTATTGCGGAGGGACCTGCAACGAAACGGACAGGTCGGCTCAAGTATGCACCCAGATCGCTATGGCTTGCGGGGCTGATCAGTGCCTGGCAAAACCGGGGATGGGTGTTGATGAAGGTTTTATGATTGTATATAATGAAATGAACCGGGTGCTGGCTTTAACAAAAATGCGCGGGAGAATAAACTCCTTGCTGGCGGGTGAGCGTTGATGAAAGAAGTGGCTGTCCAAACAAGGGCCAAGGCGGGAACCCTGGAATCCAACGATATTTACATTATGGTTGAACCACGCGAGGACGGCGGGATTACTTTGGATTTAGACAGTCCTGTGATGCGGCAGTTTGGCAGACAGATTGAGAAAGTAATCCGGCAGACCTTAGAAGACCTGGGGATCAAGAATATTTATCTCGTCGCAAAAGATAGAGGCGCTTTGGATTATACCATCCGGGCCAGGGTGGAAACGGCAGTCCGCAGGGCTTGTGGGGGGTGAGCGTAATGAAACTGAGAAGAACGATGCTTTTTATGCCGGGAAACAATCCGGGCATGCTGCAGAGGGCCGGGGTATTTGGGGCGGACAGCGTTATCTTTGATTTAGAGGATGCGGTGAATCCCGCCGAAAAAGACGCGGCCAGGGTTTTGGTAAGAAACGCCTTGCAAACCTTTCGTTATGAAATGCTGGAAACAGTTGTCCGGATCAACAGCTTTTCCGGAGGCGCTTGCGGCGAAGCGGATGTTCATGAAATTGCCCGGGCCAAACCCGCGGCGATTATGCTGCCCAAAGCCGCCGGGCAGGAGGTGAAGATTCTTGCCGGGCTGCTGGATCAGATCGAAAAGGAAGAAGGCCTGCCCGGTGGAAGCATCAAAATTTTTCCGCTGGTGGAAACCGCTTATGGCTTGGTCCACATTGACGCTATTATTTCCTCATCACCGAGAATAACCGGAATTTTGTTAGGAGCGGAAGACCTCACGGCTGACTTGGGTATTAAAAGAACAAAATCCGGCGAAGAGATATTTTATGCCCGCTGCCAAGTGGTTACAGCTTGTAAAGCAGCCGGCATCGACGCTATTGACACGCCCTTTGCGGATGCGAATGATCCGGAAGGCTTAAAGAACGACACCCTTAAAGCCAAATCTTTGGGGATGACCGGCAAAGCGGCCATCAATCCCCGGCAGATTGATACGATCCATGAAGTATTAGCGCCGGATGAAGCTGAAATAAAGTATGCGCAAAGGGTTATACGCGCCATGCAGGAAGCCGGAAAAGAAGGAAAGGGCGTTGTAGCCCTTGATGGAAAAATGATCGACGCTCCCATTCTGGCCAGAGCCCGTAATACATGGGAAAAGGCTAAACAAGCCGGAATAAGGAGTGGTTCATATGAAGAATATTCTAGGTAGAGATATCCCGGATTTTATTGAAGGATATGGTCAAGTGAAGCCTTATCGGGGCGCCGGCCCCGGCTTAGATCAGGTTGCCCGCACCTTTGTGCGCATTAAAAACCCCCGGCCAGGCGGAAATAAAGTGCTTGCTTCCCTGGAAGAAGTCATGACCCGTTGTGGGATCAAGGATGGCATGACGCTATCTTTTCACCATCATTTACGCAACGGGGATCATGTTCTAAATATGGTACTGGATGAATTAGCCCGGCGTGGCTTCAAGGACCTGAAAATTGCGATGAGCTCCATCTTCCCTGTACATGCCCCGTTGGTTGACCATATGGAAAACGGGGTCGTGACAGGTATTTATACTAACTATATCTCGGGACCCGTGGCGCAAGCAGTTTCTCAGGGTGGCCTGAAAACCCCGTTGGTGATGCATACCCATGGAGGAAGAGCCAGGGCTATCGAATCCGGAGAACTGCATATTGATGTAGCTTTTATTGCGGCTCCTTCCTGTGATTTGGCTGGGAATATTAATGGCGTTAACGGCCAGTCGGCCTGCGGGTATTTGGGCTACGCCATTGCCGACGCTCATTACAGCGATCAGGTTGTGGCTATCACCGATCATTTGGCGGCCTACCCCAATTGCCCCATCGACATCAGCCAGGAGTATGTGGATTATGTTTTGCCGGTGGATTCCCTGGGAGATGCGCAAGGGATTGTATCAGGAACGACCCAGGTAACCAAAGATCCCGTGGGACTCAAAATTGCTAAATCGGCGGCTCAAGTCATTGCCGCCTCCGGATTGCTCAAGGATGGGTTTTCCATGCAAACAGGAGCGGGCGGCGTTTCCCTGGCTGTGGCTGCTCAGATCAAAGAGCTGATGCAAAAACAAAAGATCCGGGGCAGTTTTGCGGCAGGCGGAATTACCGGATATCTGGTAGGGATGTTGGAGGAAGGTTTGTTCCAATCCCTTTTTGATGTGCAGTGTTTCGACCTGCAGGCGGTGGATTCTTTGCGGCGGAACAAAAACCATCAGGGGATGTCGGCTTCCCTGTACGCCAATCCGGCCAACAAAGGGGCTGTCGTCAATTATCTGGACGTCATGATTCTGGGAGCGACAGAGATTGATACCCGTTTTAATGTTAATGTCACCACCGACTCCAACGGGCTTTTAATGGGCGGTTCCGGAGGGCATAGCGATACTGCGGCCGGGGCTAAATTGGCTATCGTAGTGACCCAGTTGGTAAAAGGCCGGCTGCCGATCATTGTAGACGAGGTTACGACGTTGACCACGCCGGGGGAAACGGTTGATGTGCTCGTAACAGAGATGGGTATCGCCGTAAATCCCCGCAGAAAGGACTTATGGGAACGTCTGCGGCAAGAGAATTTACCGGTTCTGCCCATAGAAGAACTGCAGAAAAAGGCTCTGGAAATGACAGGAGTGCCTGATAAAATCGGGTTGGGTGAGGAAATCGTTGCTGTTGTGGAATACCGGGATGGGACTGTTATTGATGTTGTGCGCAAACTAAAGGGGTGAGCAACATGCAAGGCAATGCGGATTCTTTGCGTATCGGGGGCGTTTCTCCGCACAGTCGGGAACGAAAGGATATTGAACGATTTTTAGCCGGGTTTCAGCTAAAACTGGGCTTAGATGTGGAATATATTGCTGTAGCGAAAGAGCAGGATAAAATCATCGGCACGTGTTCTTATGCCGGGGATGTTATCAAATGCTTTGCCGTCTTACCGGATTACCAGTGTGAAGGGGTTGCCGCCAAGCTTTTGACCCATCTGAATGATGTGCTTTTTGCCAAAGGAATAACGGGGACCTATTTATTCTCGCTGCCGGAGAATTGCCGTATCTTCCAGGGTCTGGGTTACCGTTTGGTACATTCCACACCGCAGGTCGTCTTACTGGAAGGACAAATGGCTAACGTGCAGCGTTATGTGCTGGATATGCTGCAGAAATCAGGCTTGGATCAGCGGCCTAAAGCGGCCTTGGTTATGAACTGCAATCCTTTCACGTTGGGTCACCGCTACTTGATTGAAAAAGCGGCCCGGGAAAATGAACAAGTCATTGTTTTTCTGGTGGAAACGGACCGTTCTTTGTTCCCTTTTTCCCAAAGATACGAACTTCTTAAACAGGGAACGAAAGATCTAAAAAATGTCAAGGTCATCCCCGGAGGGAGATATATTATCTCTTTAAATACCTTTCCCACCTATTTTCTTAAAGAAGCTAATGAACAAGCGGCGGCTTTTGTTGAATTGGACGCCGGAATATTTGGCCGGTATATCGCGCCGGTTTTTCATATTACGGCAAGATATGTAGGAACAGAACCATACTGCCGGGTTACCGGCTGCTATAATGACGCTCTTTTAAGAATACTGCCGGACTATGGGGTGGAGGTAAGAGTTGTCGAGAGGATCAAAGGGGGCCGTGATTTTATCAGCGCCTCCGCGGTGAGAAGACTGATGCGCGAGGGTTGCTGGGATGAGTTGCGGGACTACGTATCCCCCGCTACTTATGAGGATCTTAAAGCAACCGCTTGCCGGCGGCTTGTTGCCAGCCATAAAGTTTTGTCAGACCGGGAAAAGAGATACGATAAGATTGTAGAAACAGGCCAAAAACATCATCTGCCCGTTATTTGCGGAAAAGTCAATTACCCGGCGCCGGTTAAAAACACCCCCGACAGTGATAAGGTCTTTCAGGTGCTGAAAAAAGTATTGCTGATCCGTTTTGCTTACCTGGTGGTCAGTCAGCACGAAATATGGGGCGATGACGGCCAAAGCATTTTGCTGGCAGTTTCCATGAATGCCGCAGAAGCTAAAGAAGCGGCGGTAGACATTGAGGAAAAACATCCTTTGGGCCGCTTGTTTGATATCGACGTATATAAGGAGGATGGAAAGCCTTTAAGCAGGGAGGCTTTGCAAAAGAAGCCCCGCAAGTGTTTTGTCTGTGATGAAGAGGCCAGGGTCTGCACCCGGAGTCTTCGCCACGATCCGGAAGAAGTTATGGCCAAGTTTGCTGAGCTGCTGAGGGCATATAGGGAAGAAAATGATTATTGAGCAGGGGAACCGCAGAATATCTTCAGCGGCTTGGAGAATTGGGGAGGCCGCCTTATTGGGCATGCTTTATGAAATAAGCGCCAGCCCGTCGCCCGGACTTGTTTCACCCGTGTCTTGCGGAGCGCACGACGACATGGATTATTTTACTTTTCTCAGGAGCACTTCAGCCATAGCTTATGCCATGTATCTCTGCGCCCAGATCGGTCTTGATGAGGACGGGGACATTTTGACCAAGCTCCGGGCGGTGGGGATCGAGGCGGAAACGAGGATGCTGGCCGTTACCGGTCATATCAATACCCAAAAAGGGCTGCTGTTTTTAGCCGGAATTATCTGCGGGGCGGCCGGACAGTGTCTGAAGCATGGGCAGCCGGTAGACAGGCATAACGTTGCCCTGCGCTGTTCGCGGATCGGAGCAGACCTTATTGACAAAGAATTAAAAACTGTTCAGGAAAAAGCTGCGGATCAAGCCGGGATCTCCCACGGAGAAAGGCAATATCTCCGGTACGGTGTTACCGGGATCAGGGGCGAGGTGGCCCGCGGCCTTCCGTCGGTAATCAATACCGGGCTCCCCTTATACGAGGAGGCCCTTGCCGCGGGGTTATCCGTGCCGGAGGCGCTCGTTCAAAGCCTGATGGGTCTTATGAAAGTAGCGGAGGACACTACTGTTTTACATCGGTGCGGGATGAATGGTTTAAAGCGCCTGCAAAAAAGCGCTGTTAAATTTTTTACCTTAGGGGGCATGAAAACCCAGGCCGGGAAAAGATATCTCAGATCTTTAGACGCGCTTTTCACCAAACACCGGATGAGCCCTGGGGGAGCGGCTGATCTATTGGCTGCCACAGTGATGATTTATCAGTTGGAGAAGGATTTTTCATAAATTATACAGAAAGGGTGGTTCAAATGGGAAAATTAACTGGAAAAGTAGCGTTTGTAACAGGCGCCGCCATGGGAAACGGAGAGGGGATCGCCAGGGCGCTGGCCAGGGAGGGGGCGCAGGTGATCCTGGCCGACATGTCCGACAAGGTCTTCGAAACAGCCAAAAATATTGAAAGCCAAGGTTATAAGGCCTTTGGCGTTCTGATGAACGTCACCAAAAAAGAGGAAGTGCAAGCTGTAGCGGAAAAGATGCTTCAACAATTTGGCAAGATCGACATTCTGGTGAACAACGCCGGTATCTCCAAATCGTGCAAATTCCTGGAAGTCACCGATGAATTGCGGGACCTGCATTTCGATGTAAATATCAAGGGCGTCTGGAACTGTACCCAGGCGATTTTACCCAATATGATTCAACAAAACTACGGCAAAATTATCAATGTATCTTCCGTTACCGGTAATGTCGTCGTTGACCCGAATATGACGGCTTATGCCACGACAAAGGCAGCCGTGCACGGCTTCACCAAGGCTTTGGCTATGGAAGTAGCTTCCCGGAACATTACGGTCAACTCCATTATGCCGGGCTATATTTTGACCCCGTTGGTGCAGCGCCATCCCCAGGCCCATTTGGACGCTATGGCGTCGGGCATACCGATGGGCCGTCTGGGAAAAATCGAGGAAATAGGCAATCTTGCAGCCTATTTGGCCTCTGACGAATCGAGTTATATCACCGGTACCAGCATTATCATTGATGGCGGCAGCACACTGCCGGAAACGATGGTCCTGGGAAGAGAATAGGATCATTAATGATAAAAGAGGCTCTGACAATGTCAAGCCTCTTATTTTTTATGTTAACCTTTATGTATGTATGGGTATTACTTAGCTTCATTTTTTCCGCCTTTGATCACGCGGATTTCAACATCATGCCGTTCTAATTTTTTTTCAATCTTATCAAACCTATTGTCATGTTCCTCAAGTTTTGAGAGGATATGTGTTTCAGTTTCAAAAATAAGCTTTATTTTTGGCTTAATATCGTTTTCTAAAGAAACAGCCATTTTTAATACTTTGCCCTTTATCGCTTTAACATCGTCTTTTACAGCGTTGAC
>DHRG01000017.1:19502-73227 GCA_002408285.1 Peptococcaceae bacterium UBA5318
GCGTTGACATCGTCTTTTACAGCTTTAACATCGTCTTTTATAGTGTTTACTTCTTTTTTTGTACCCTGCAATTCAATATAAACCTTTTCGAGTAGATTAAATATTTTGTCTTCGTTCTCCATCCCGACACCCCCCCTTGTATACGTCAATTATATCACAGCAATAGTCTATGACAAGTGTACAAAAAAATAAAAATATGTAACAAGTTAATAATTAACAAACAAAAAACAATTGACTGCTGGAAAAACTTATACTATAATCAAACTCAGAAAAACGATGGATTATTTATTCTGCAAGGGAGTGAAAAGGTGATGGCGCCAAGATATGTAAAACTTGGTGAAATTGCTGATGTATTAAACGGCATGAGTGATACCAAGCAATCGGAACCTGATCACAAGGCTGGTGTGATATCATATAGGTTTCTTCAGCCCAACCATTTGGGATTATTTAATGATATCCATGGCGCTTCTGAAATAAAAAGATCATCCCCGATTGGAGATGCCTATATGATTCAAAAGGATGATATTTTATTGAAACGGCTTAATCCGGACATTGCAACTCTGATTACTGAGGACATCCTAAATACGACCTTTTCGGGTAATCTGTTTGTGATCCGTGTAAATAAAGCTTATAGCCCTGCTTATGTTGCGTGCCTGCTGGAAAACCAAAGGATGTTCTGTCTTGGCAGTAACATTGTGGGGTCAGTAACAGCCATAAAGTCAGTATCAACTAAATCATTGGTTTCTTTGGAAATACCTGTTATTGAATATGAAAGACAGAAAAAAGTCGGTCAGATGTGGCTTCTCTATAAAAAACGGAAACAACTGCTGAATCATTTTATTTCTGAAGATCAACGGCTCATGTCTGCGATAATTAATAAGGTCACTACAGACGTTAAGGAGGAAGAATAAATGGTTACGACAAGAAAAGATATTGAAGCTGCTCTTTGGAGAGGCGCAAATACCTTTCGGGGAGCTATAGATGCCGCAAATTATAAGGACTATATACTGCCAATGCTTTTTGTGAAATATCTGAGCGATACATATATTGAGAGTGTTGATGACTTAAGGAAAAGATATGACGATCCGGTGAGACTGCAAAGAGCAATAAGCAGGCTCCCCTTTGTCATCAAAGAAGAGCATACCTTCTCCTGGCTTTATGAAAACAGATACAGCGAAAATTTAGGAGAACTCATCAATGTGGCCCTGCGCGGCATAGAAGATGATAATCCATCGCTGTTTGCAGGGATATTCAGAAGTATTGATTTCAACAGTGAAGCCATGCTGGGAAATCTTAAACAAAAGAATACCCGCTTAAGAGAATTGCTGGAAGACTTCGAATCCCTCGACTTACGGCCTTCCTCTATAAAACCCGATGAAGGAAAGGTGGCTGCTGACGCCATAGGCGATGCCTATGAATATATGATTGGAGAATTTGCCGGTCAGGCTGGGAAAAAAGCCGGGTCTTTCTTTACGCCGCCTGAAATATCGGAGCTTATGGCGCGTATTGTTGACCCGAAAATAAACGATACAATGTATGACCCGACTTGCGGTTCCGGGTCACTGCTCATAAAAACCGGAAGAACTGCTATCAAAAAAGAAAACGGTAATGTGAAGCATCTTGCTCTGTATGGCCAGGAAATGAATGGGTCTTCCTGGTCTATGGCCAAGATGAATATGTTTCTCCACGAGATTTTGGATGCTAAGATAGCATGGGGAGACACCCTTGCTAATCCGTTGCATTTAGACACGGATGGAAACCTTGCCCAGTTTGATGTGATTGTTGCTAATATGCCCTTTTCCCAGGATAAATGGGCTGCCGGATTTAATCCCGGCGGCGAAATGGCCGGTAAAGGCAAAGAGTTTAAAATGGAAGCCTCCCTGGATAAGTTTCATCGCTTTGATTGGGGGGTGCCTCCTGCCAGCAAGGGCGACTGGGCCTTTTTGCTGCACATGATCGCCAGCTTAAAAAGCGGCGGCAGAATTGCTGCCGTCGTTCCGCATGGCGTATTGTTCAGAGGCGCCTCGGAAGGCCGGATCAGACAAGCCGTAATCGAAAAAAACCTTCTGGATGCAGTCATCGGACTGCCTGCAAACCTATTTTACGGGACGAGCATTCCCGCCTGCATTATGGTTTTTAAAAAGAACCGCAACCGGGACGACGTGCTTTTTATTGATGCCTCCGGCAAGGATGAACATGGCGAGCTGCGCTATAAAAAGGATAAAAACCAGAACAGGCTTGAAACGAAACACATCGAAGATATCGTTAATGCGTACCAAAACCGTATGGATAGTAAGAAATTTGCCCATGTAGCTACTGTGGAAGAAATAAAGGCCAATGAATACAATCTGAATATTCCCCGTTATGTGGACACTTTTGAAGATGAAGAATTTGTGAATATAGATGAGGTACAAACCAATATTGTCCATATCCAAAAGGAACTGGACGAAGTAGAAGTGCAGATGGCCAGGTATTTGGAGGAGTTGGGCTTATGAGCGAAAACAAATCAGAGCTGATCATATACCAAACCGAAGATGGGGTTACAAAAATAGATGTCCGCATGGATAACGACACTGTTTGGTTGACTCAGGCGCAGATGACGGAGCTTTTTCAAACAACCAAACAAAATATCAGTCTGCATATAAATAACTGTTTTAAAGAAGGTGAACTGGATAGAAATTCAGTTGTCAAGGAATACTTGACAACTGCCACCGACGGGAAAAGGTATGCGACGCAGTATTATAATCTCGATGTTATCATCTCAGTCGGCTATCGTGTTAAATCCTTGCGCGGTACGCAATTCCGTATTTGGGCGAGCACAATCTTGAAGGAGTATCTTGTTAAGGGGTTCGCAATGAACGACGAGTTGCTCAAAAAGGCCGGAGGCGGAAACTATTTTGATGAGTTACTCTCACGCATTCGAGATATCCGTTCTAGCGAGAAGGTGTTCTGGCGCAAGGTTTTGGATATATACGCTACAAGCATCGACTATAGCCCAAACGTGGCACAATCTCAGCAATTCTTCCAGGTGGTACAAAACAAAATGCATTGGGCGGCGCATGGACATACGGCTTCAGAATTAATTATGCTTCGTGCTGATGCCAAAGAGCCGATGATGGGCATGACCTCCTACAAAGGTGTAAAGCCGACACTTGCCGAGGCAAAAATCGCCAAGAATTATCTTACAGAGGAAGAACTGGATACATTGAATCGCATTGTTTCCATGTATCTTGATTTTGCCGAACTTCAGGCGCAGAGCCGCAGGACAATGTATATGAAGGACTGGATTAAAAAGCTGGATGATTTTCTTGCTATAAGTGAGCGTAATATATTGACAGGCGCCGGAAAAATCTCCGCAGCACTGGCTGCGGAAAAGGCAGAACAGGAATTTAAAAAATACAAGGCTAGGACACAGGATGAGTTGACAGAGGTAGAGCGTGACTATATTGCCTTCGTAGAAGGCGCAGAAAAAAAGCTGCTAGGCAAATGATCATTTTGCTGACGTCAGCAAAATGATCGAGCTGGCTAAAGGAGCGCAACGTGAAATAGAGGACTTAGAACTTTCCCGATATGCATGCTATTTAATCGTGCAAAATGCAAATCCAAGAAAGAAAATTGTAGCGCTTGGGCAAACCTATTTTGCGGTCCAAACCAGACGCCAGGAATTACAGGATGATTTCCATAAGCTTGATGAAAACAAAGGTTATCAAGGCCTTTATGGAGGATTGGGTGTTAAGGAAATACACCACCGCAAAAGCTTAAAGAAAAGTCAAAAGATACTGGATCATATGGGCAGCACTGAACTTGCCGCTAATCTCTTTCGTGCCACCCAAACCGATGAGAAAATAAGACGTGAAGATATCAAAGACAAAGAAAAGGCCAATCAAACCCATTATGTGGTTGGAAAAACTGTTCGCGAAACAATCAAGAAACTGGGCGGAACCATACCGGAAGACCTGCCCGCTCCCGCGGATAGTATTGAGAAGCTTGCACAGCAAGAAAAAGAGAAGCAAAACTTATTAATGAATGCAGGTGAAAATATTGAAACCGGAAATCAAGAGGCGTATTGAGCAGATCCAACACGGTGAAGTGCCGGAAGGGTATCAAAGGACTAAAGCCGGGATTGTGCCCATTGATTGGATGGAACGATCTTTTGATAACCTTTTTAATTTTGCTAAAGGGCTGTCTATACCAAGGGATAAACTAACTAAAGAAGGGATCAACTATCTGCATTATGGCGATATTCACATGAGAGAAAAAACCTATCTGCATGTTAATTCAGAAGAGAACACAATGCCAAAAATCCAGTTAGATAGTGCTTTTTTCGGGTTTGTCGCACTTGAAGATGGTGATATCGTATTTGCCGATGCTTCTGAGGATAATAAGGGCATTGGGAAGGCGGTCGTTGTTTACAATCAAGAAAGAAGACCTGTTATTGCAGGCTTGCATACTATTGTTGCAAAAGATAAGACCAAGGATTTGTTTAGGGATTATAAACGGTATTTTTTGCATACAAAATATATCCGTATGCAGTTTGAATTTTATGCTACAGGCGTTTCCATTTTTGGCGTGACAAAAGATAGTATAAGCAGAATGAGAATTCCTCTTCCTTCCTTAATAGAGCAAAAAAAGATTGCCGAAATTCTCACTACATGGGACAAGGCTATCGAATTAAAAGAGCAGCTTATTGCCGAGAAAAAACAGCAGAAAAAATGGCTGATGCAAAACCTGCTAACAGGAGAAATACGTCTTCCTGGATTTTCAGGTGAGTGGGAGGAGAGTATTTTTGGAGAAGTCGTAAAACAAGTCAATAATCGAGTTACACCCTCTACTCTGGCAGAAGATGTTATCTGTATAGAGTTAGAGCATATTGTGCAAGAAATGGGACGCCTTCGAGGTTATACTAAAGCAGTTTTTCAAAAAAGCACGAAAAACGTATTCAAAAAAGGTGATGTTTTATTTGGCAAATTGCGACCATATCTAAAAAAATATTATTTTGCCACATCATTTGGTGTATGTTCTTCTGAAATATGGGTATTAAGGGGAATTCCACAATTTATAAACAACCGATTTTTATTTTACTTCGTTCAATCAACTGATTTTATCAAAAACTGTAACGCTTCGACTGGTTCAAAAATGCCCAGAGCCGATTGGAGCCTTGTGTCAAACATGGCAATGCTGTATCCCCCTCTACCTGAGCAAATTGCCATTGCCGAAATTCTTTCCACGGCTGACCGGGAAATTGACTTGCATGAAAAACAGCTGGAGGAGTTCAAAAAACAAAAAAAAGCCCTGATGCAGTTACTGCTGACAGGTATAGTACGCGTGACGACGAAAGAGGTGACTCCCAATGCTTAACCATACAATATTTAATGAACGTCCCGAAAGCCAGGACAGGGCTATTAAAGTATTGGAGAAATTAGGTTATCAGTATATACCGCGCTCTCAGGCGGAGGCCTTGCGGGGGCGGCTCTCTAATGTGCTGTTTCCGGAGGTTTTACATGAATTCTTGCATCGTCAATCCTTCTCATATCGAGGTAAACTGACACCTTTTTCCGACCGTTCAATCGGCAAGGCCATTAACGATCTGGATGTACCCCTTGTTTCCGGGCTGATGTCGGCAAGCAAAACCATCTATGACATGCTTATATCAGGGAACAGCTATGAAGAAGAATTATTTGACGGCGGCCGGCAGTCCTTCGATTTAAAGTTCATGGACTGGGAGCATCCCGAAAATAATATCTGGCAGGTAACGGACGAATTTTCCGTAGAAAGGCTGAACGGCAGGTATTCCCGCCCGGATATCGTGCTTTTGGTCAACGGGATTCCGCTGGTGGTGATGGAGTGCAAAAAATCCAGTATTGCTGTGGAGGAAGGGGTGGCCCAAAATGTGCGCAACTGGCAGCCCGACTATATACCCCAACTCTTCAAATTTACCCAAATCGTGCTGGCCGCAAACCCCAATATGGTCAAATACGGAACCTGCGGTACTCTCCCTGAATATTTTACGAGCTGGCGGGAAAAGGATTATAAATGGCAGCAGGAAAAGTGCAATCATGTCAGTTCCGACGGACAAGTGACTGAACAGGACAGGGCGATTGTTTCGATGCTCTCTAAAGAGAGGGTGGTGGAACTGATGCGCTATTTTATTCTTTACGACAACAATATTAAAAAAATAGCCCGCTACCAGCAGTATTTTGGCATCCAGTCCGCTATGAAGCGCATTAAGGGAGAAGATGACAAAAACACCAGGGGCGGCGTCATTTGGCATACGCAAGGCAGCGGTAAATCCCTTACGATGGTGATGCTGGTGAAAAAAATCATAGCCGATCCTGGCATCAAAAATCCTCGTTTTGTGCTGGTGAACGACCGGATCATTCTTGATAAACAACTGCGGGATAACTTTACCAAAACCCGGTTAAGTCCGGTACGGGCAAAAACCGGGCAAGGCTTGATTGATCTTTTGCATGACAAGAGTGAGAACATTATTACCACCACGGTTCATAAATTTGAAACCGCCGCAAAGAAAAGGATCAAAATTAATGATGAAAACATTTTTCTGCTTGTGGACGAAAGCCACCGTACTCATTCGGGGCAGCTTCATAATCTGATGCTTGATGTAGTGCCTAAGGCCGTTAGGATTGGCTTTACCGGCACACCTTTGCTGAAAAAAGACCAGTTCAACACCTACACGCAATTCGGGCCGCTGATCGACAGCTATCCTATTGATAAAGCGGTGGAGGACGGGGTTATTGTCCCGCTTGTTTACGAGGGCCGAATTATTCCCCAGGATGTGACCAGCGAAAAAATTGATGATTATCTTAAATATATCATCGCCCCGCTGAAGCGTGGGGAACAGGAAGACATGAAGCGGAAATGGAGCCGTTTCCTGCCTCTGGCTCAGACCCGCCAACGCTTGGATATGGTTGCCTTTGATATGCAGGAGCACTTTATGAGCTATGCCAAACCTAAGGGGTTCAAAGCCTTGGTTGCCGCCTCGTCCCGTCCGGCGGCTATTGACCTTTATAAATCACTCCGGAAGCTCGGTGGCGTCAAGACGGCGGTTGTTATTTCACCTGAGAATATCAAAGAGGGTGATGAGCTTACCGGTGAAAACAAAGAGAAGATTAAGGACTTTTTCAAGGAAGAAGTGGAGCCTCTCTTTGGCAATAATTACGAAGAATATGAGGAGTGGGCTAAAAACAGCTTTATTGGCGGCGAAGACTTGGATATGCTGATCGTCAAAGATATGCTTCTCACCGGTTTTGATGCGCCGGTGGCTGCTGTGCTGTATGTGGACAAGCCGATGAAGGAGCATGCGCTTTTACAGGCGATTGCCCGTGTCAACCGCGTTTATCCGGGCAAAGACTTTGGACTTATTGTCGATTATTGGGGCATTTTTTCCAAGCTGAATACGGCACTGGATATGTATTCTGATGAAAAATCAGGTATGGCCGGGTTTGACCGGGCCGATATTGAAAACGCCATTCTGGGCGCCGGAGACCAAAAAATAAAAATCGCAAAGGCTCACCGGGATCTATGGGCGTTATTTGACGGAAAAGAATTTGACCGCACCAGTTCCGAGGGCTGGCAGAGCATCTTGGCGGACGATGATTTGAGAAAGCTGTTCTACGAGAAACTCTCGGTATTTTCGCGTTTATTAGAACTGGCTATGGGGAGCTATGCTTTATACACCGCTATCGGCTATGAGCAGATTCAGAAATACAAGCAAGACTTTCTCCATTTTCAGAAGCTTCGGGGGGCGGCGCTGCTCCGTTATTATGAAAAAGTAGATTTCAGCAAATATGAGGACGGCATACGCAGCCTGTTGAATAACTTTGTGCTTTCCGAGCCCGGCCAAATCATTGTGGAGCCGGTATCTATCCATGATACGGAAGGTATGAAGCGACAACTGGAAAAACTGGACGGCAAGGCCGCCAAAGGGGATGCCATACGCACCCGTATGGTGGGTGAATTGGAAACCCACCGCTATGACGACCCTTTGTTGTATAAAAAATTTTATGAGCAAGTGAAAGAAACACTGGATGAATACAAGGCTTCCAGAAATGATGATACTTATCTTGGCACAATGGAAAAAATGGCGGACGATTTCAAGAGCGGTTATACCGGGCATCATTATCCCGCCTGTATTGATAATGATAGTGACGCCAAAGCTTTTTACGGTATCATACAGAGCGTTATCGAGGAGATGGGGAAAGAAGCGCCGCTGGCCTTGGATGAAGCCATGGGGCAATTAGCCGCCGAGGTCAAAAAGGTCATCTCCGGCCGGGCCAAGGTGGAATGGCGCAACAATGTGGCAGTCCACAAAGATATGGAGCAGGCTCTTGACGATCTGATCTGGGATTTTACCGAAGAACATGATCTTCACTTGCCTGTGGAGAAAATTGATCTGATGCTGGAAGGACTTATGACAACAGCCATCAGAAGGTTTTAGAGTATGGATAACATAAAAATTGAACGAAAAGATATAAAAAAAGTAAGGCTGAAAGTATATCCAAACGGGACGGTGAAAATATCCCTCCCATTTTGTGTAACGGACGAATGGATCAGTGATTATCTCAAAAAAAAGACTCCCTGGATAGAAAAAACCCTGCAATGTTTTAGTGAGGCGAAAGCCAATGAAATCGAAACAAGCATACGAAGCGGCGTATCCACGCGCTTATTGGGCAGGCAAATGAGGATCATTGTTTCTGAAGGGGCGGTTTCTAAAATCGAACAAAAGGGAAGCCAGATCTTTATCCTATCTCCCGCAAGCGAGGATCAAGCGATCTTACAGAAACAATTTCAGCGCTGGTGGCAAAAGCAAAGCAAAACGTATTTTTTAACAGTCATTGACAAGTTTTATCCGGTTGTCGAAAAACATGGGATTGTAAAACCGGCGCTGCAAGTGAGAAAGATGAAAACCCTGTGGGGCAGCAGCTCTAAAAAACATCATAAAATAAACCTGAATTATTATTTATACAAAGCTCCGCCACCTTGTATTGATTACGTTGTGCTGCATGAATTAGCGCACTTTATTTATCCAAAGCATAACAAAGAATTTTATGAATTCCTCACGGTGTATATGCCCGACTGGAAGGAACGCAAAAGGATTCTTGATTATGAGATTGTGCGGGGGGTGGGGTATTAAATGAAATACGGCAAGAGAATAGTTAAGCGCATTCCCTTTAAATCCTACCTCCATGACCTCATCTCTCGCCGCACTATCGAGATCGGCAGCGGTCTGATCGTGGGAAACAGCGAATACTGCGAACTGTCCGCTAAAAGCAGTGCATTATACCACAGGATCAACGGGCAGTTGTCCGTCGAAGCCCAAGGCCTCCTGGACGAATATGAAAGCACGCTCAACCTGATGGGGGCTATTTCCGATGATGTGATGTATAAACAGGGTTTGAGGGACGGGGTCAGTCTGCGGCGGCTGCTGGCACAGCCTGATAAATATATTAAATTTATTTGATTTTATGAAAAATAGTATTATTATTAAAAATAATAATCCATTACATTTTGTGTAATGTGATATTTGATGCTGTGGTTGTGTATAACTCGACAGTATATGATGTAGGAGTATTGTTATGAATAATAAGATAAGGGACTCCGTTCACGGCTTTATATATTTTACCGATCAAGAAAAAGAGATAATCGATTGGCCGGAATTTCAAAGACTTAGATTCATAAGGCAGTTAGCTCTAACAAATTATGTATATCCTGGTGCTGTACATACAAGATTTGAACACTCATTTGGCGTAATGGAGATGTCCACGAGAATATTTGACAGGCTGTGTAGCAAGCCGAATATCCGGAAAATGATTGCTGACAGCATCTCCAAGATAGGGCTGGATATGGATAGGGCCAAGCAAGTGCTACGGTTAGCGTCGCTCATGCATGATATTGGGCATTTGCCGTTTTCACATGGAGGTGAAGCCATTATCCCACATGGCAAGAAGCATGATGATATAAGCATTAGTATCATTGAATGTTTGCAATTAAAATTAAATGTACTTTACTTTAAAGATATAACTAAGTATGTAGTCCAACTTATTCAGAAGCAGCTTACGATTCCAGAGTTGAAGCTTTTAAAGGATATTATATCTGGTAGCATTGATGCTGATCGCATGGATTACCTCCTAAGAGATTCCCATCATTGTGGAGTTGACTATGGATATTTTGATTATAAAAGGTTGATTGAAAGCTTGACGGTAATAGAAGGAATTCATGGTGGACTGGATTTAGCAATTGAGCATGGTGGTATACATACATTAGAAGCATTAGTTTTGGCTCGTTACTACATGTTCACTCAAGTGTATTACCACCGCACACGCCGAATATATGACTGCTACTTGAAGGGATATATGGAATCATGGAAAGGCAAAATAGACAACTTTGTTGATGTCGTAAACTATGATGACATTATACTTACAAATGAGTTGAGGAAATCAGCCCAGGATATTAATGATGAATATTATTCTTACGCGTACAGAATATGCAACCGAAAGCATCATTCTATGATTTACCAGACATCCGAATTCACAGATGGAATTGATAGGCGAAAAGCAGAAGGAATTTTCAAAGGGATGTCGAACGTATATTCGAAAGACTATGATTTGTTAATCGACCATGGTGAGGGTATTATACATAAATTTCTTGTCGAGGGTGAAGATGCTGACGGAGAGGAATTCTATGTAATGAGGAACAATAGGGAATGTCTGCTGACAAAGGAATCCCATATAATAAGGGGAATGCCAAAGAAATTCCATGTTGTCCGCATATATTTTGACTCAAAGGACATGACAAATAAACTGAGCAAGGAATTTGTCCTTGATTTAAGGCAAAAAGCATTGGATATAGAAAAGGAGGTTAGGTAAGAATGGATATATTGTTATGTAATAAGTTTGATGATGCCATTGTTGCATATATTGTTAAAAAATGGAACGACCTTTCAGGTGTACCACTTGGAAGAACAATTATACAGAAGTTATGTTATTTTGTTAAATCAAAAGGTGTTCCTTTGGACTATGACTTTGATATATATCATTATGGTCCTTACTCACAGAACCTATACTTCAGAATGGACGATATGGCTGCCGACGGTATAGTTACAGATGAGAATGCCACTAACATGTGTAACAGCAATTTAAAGACCAACAGATCCAAATATCTGCCAGGGGATAATGTTGATAAATTGTTAGAAATGTACAGTGGTGACCTGAGTAAGTTTACGACAACTATTGACAATGTTATTGATGTATTCCGTGAATTTGACCATACAGGTTTGGAGTTGTTATCAACTATCCATTTTTTCCAGACCACACTGACAGATTTTTACAAAAAGCCTGCTGATAAGGCGGAAGTCATAATGAAAGTTAAGAAAGCCAAGGGGGGTAAGTTCGAGGACGATTTGATATCCAGGGCATATAACGCCTTGAAAGAAGCTGGAATATTTGATTGGAATGGTCAATATTGAAAAAAGTTTTAGGAAGCATATATAGGCCAAGACTTTTGGTAATCGCCAAAGGTCTTTTTATTTGCATATGACTGGGTACAATTCCAATTGAGGAATGATATATATATTGGCAGAACAGTTGTTCGTTTTATGTATGGGGTGTGGTATAATAATAAAGCACGGCATTAAAACGGGTGGGTGATAAAGTTGGAGAACCGTTTTGTCTTAAAATCCGAATACCGGCCGCAGGGTGACCAAGCCCAAGCGATCCGGTTGTTAAGCGATAATATCCGCAAAAACATGAAAATGCAGACACTGCTGGGGGCTACCGGCACAGGTAAAACCTACACCATGGCCCAGGTCATCCAGGAGGTCCAGAAGCCGACGCTGGTGATTGCCCACAACAAGACCCTGGCGGCCCAACTGTGCAGTGAATTCAAGGAGTTTTTTCCTGACAATGCGGTAGAGTATTTTGTCAGCTATTATGATTATTATCAGCCGGAGGCCTATGTGCCGCAGACGGATACCTATATAGAAAAGGACTCTTCTATCAATGAGGAAATTGAGAAGCTTCGCCACTCGGCCACCGCTTCTCTTTTAGAGCGAAAAGACACCATTGTGGTGGCTAGTGTGTCGTGCATCTACGGCTTGGGCTCGCCTGAGGAATATAAGGAGCAGACCCTGTCCCTGCGGGTTGGGCAAACCATGGAGCGGGATGCTATTTTACGGCGTTTGATTGACATCCAGTATGACCGGAATGATCTCAATTTTATCCGGGGCACTTTCCGCGTACGGGGAGACGTCGTTGAAATTTTTCCCGCCTCTTATGGGGAGAGGGCCGTGCGCATTGAATTATTTGGCGATGAGCTGGAGCGGATCACGGAAGTAGATGTTCTCACCGGAGAGGTTCTCGGTGTCCGCCGCCATATCAGCATCTTTCCCGCCAGTCACTATGTCACGAGCCGGGAAAATATGGAGCGGGCGCTGGCAAGCATCGAAGCGGAATTGGCAGGACAGCTGCGGGAGCTGCGGGATCAGAATAAGCTCCTGGAAGCCCAGCGTCTGGAACAGAGGACCCGTTATGATATGGAAATGATGCAAGAGGTGGGGTTTTGTTCAGGCATCGAGAACTACTCCCGCCACCTGACCGGACGGAAGCCGGGCGAGCCTCCCTATACTTTGATGGATTACTTTCCTGAGGACTTTTTAACCATCATTGATGAATCTCATGTAACGGTGCCCCAGTTAGGCGCCATGTACGAAGGGGATAAGTCGCGGAAAAAGACTCTTGTGGAGTACGGTTTTCGCCTGCCTTCCGCCCTGGATAACCGCCCCTTTCGGTTTGCCGAATTTGAGAAAATGATCCATCAGGCGGTCTTTTCATCGGCCACTCCCGGACCGTATGAACTGAAAAACAGTCAGGCTGTTGTGGAGCAGATCATTCGCCCCACCGGTTTAGTGGATCCTCAGATTACCGTTCGGCCTACCAAGGGCCAGATCGACGACCTCCTGGGGGAAATCAAAAACCGGGTGGATCTCCACGAACGCGTGTTAGTGACCACCCTTACGAAGAAAATGGCCGAAGATCTGACCGACTATTTCCGGGAGATGGGGATTAAGGTACGTTACCTTCATTCCGAGATTCACACCCTTGACCGTCTGCAGATTATTCGTGATCTGCGGCTGGGTGTTTTTGACGTGCTGGTGGGAATCAACCTGCTGCGGGAAGGCCTGGATCTGCCGGAAGTATCCCTCGTGGCTATCTTAGATGCGGATAAAGAAGGCTTCCTGCGGTCTGCGCGTTCTTTGATCCAGACTATTGGGCGGGCCGCCCGGAATGTCCGTGGCGAGGTAATCATGTATGGGGACAAGATAACGGATTCCATGGCTTCAGCCATCAATGAAACAAAACGCCGCCGCAGCATTCAGTTGGCCTATAATCAGGAGCATCACATTACGCCGCAGACCATTCAAAAAGCGGTTCGCGACGTTATCGAAGCCACTATGGTAGCGGAAACTACCGCTTCTTATAAGACGGACCGGACTTTTATGCCTAAAGAAGAGATCAAGGCTCTGGTAGCCAGATTGGAAAAAGAAATGAAGCTTTCTTCCAAGGAACTGGCTTTCGAAAGGGCGGCCGAGCTCCGGGACATCATCATTGAGCTGAAGAGCCAGTTGTAAGTAGCAGTTGATGGCAGCCGGCAGTTGTTAAGGAAAGGAAATTAAGCATGGCAAAGGATAAAATCATCATCAAAGGGGCGCGTTCCCATAATTTAAAGAATATTGATGTGGAAATCCCCCGGGATCAACTCGTTGTCATTACCGGACTCAGCGGGTCAGGCAAGTCGTCCCTGGCCTTTGACACGATCTATGCGGAAGGGCAGCGGCGCTATGTCGAGTCCCTCTCGGCCTACGCCCGTCAATTCCTGGGGCAAATGGACAAACCGGATGTGGACTATATCGAAGGCCTATCCCCGGCCATTTCCATCGACCAGAAGACCACCAGCCGGAATCCCCGTTCCACGGTAGGAACAGTGACGGAGATATATGATTACTTGCGCCTGCTGTATGCGCGGGTCGGCAAGGTCTTTTGTTATCAATGCGGTAAGCCCATTTCCCAGCAGACAGTAGAACAAATCGTGGATAAACTGACGGCTTATCCTGAAGGGACCCGCCTGCAAATCCTTTCACCACTGGTGCAAGGCAGGAAGGGCGAATATCACAAGGTCTTTGAAGATATCCGGAAAAACGGGTTTGTCCGGGTCAGAGTGGATGGGGAAAACCGGGAAGCCGCAGAAGAAATCAAGCTGGATAAAAACAAGAAACACACTATTGAGGTTGTGGTAGACCGGATCATTCTGCGCCCCGGCGTCGAAAAGCGGCTGGCTGATTCCCTCGAAACAGCCATAAAACTGTCGGAGGGTTTGGTCCTGGTAGATATCATGGGGCAGGAAGAACTTCTTTTTAGTGAAAAATTCGTCTGCCCCGATTGCGGAATCAATTTTCAAGAGCTGGCTCCCCGGATGTTTTCTTTTAACAATCCCTATGGGGCTTGTCCGGTTTGTACCGGGTTAGGAATAAAGATGGAGGTAGACCCACATCTGGTGATTCCCGATCCGCGGCGCAGTTTAGCGGACGGGGCTATCGAACCCTGGAGCAAAGGTACTTCTCTTTGGTACACAGGAATGCTGGAGGCCATCGCGGAGCATTATGGGTTCTCTATGCAGGTCCCATTCCAGGAGTTGTCGGAGGAAGTCAAACAGATCGTACTGTACGGCAGCCGGGGGCAAAAGGTGCGCCACCGCTACCGCAATGCCCAGGGGCAGTTGCGGGTATTTGATACGGCTTATGAGGGAGTGATCCCCACCCTGTCAAGGCGCTACCAAGAAACCCAGTCGGATTATTCCAAACAGGATATTGAAGCCTATATAAGCAGCAAGCTTTGTCCCCAGTGCCAGGGGGCGCGTTTAAAGCCCGAAAGTTTAGCCGTTCAGATCCAGGGAAAAAACATTAACGAAGTGACCCGCTTGTCCGTAGGGGAAGCCCTGGAATTTTTCCGTTCGCTGCAACTTACGGAAAGAGAAACGATGATCGCGAAGCAGATATTAAAGGAAATCAAAGGACGCTTAGGGTTTCTCATCAATGTGGGTTTAGATTATCTGACTTTGCACCGGGCCGCCGGTACTTTATCGGGCGGGGAGGCCCAGCGGATCCGGCTGGCTACCCAAATCGGCTCCAGTCTGGTGGGCGTTTTGTACATCCTTGATGAGCCCTCCATTGGTCTGCACCAACGGGATAACAACCGTTTGATCCAAACGCTTCAGTCGCTGCGCGATATGGGTAATACAGTACTGGTGGTGGAGCATGATGAGGACACGATGCAGGCGGCGGACCATATCATTGATATTGGACCGGGAGCGGGCGTACAGGGAGGTCAGATCGTGGCCGAGGGTACGCTGGCTGAAATCATGGCTACGCCCGGTTCCATTACCGGCGAATATTTAAGCAGGCAAAAAAAGATCCCTTTGCCCATCACCCGGCGCCAACCCAATGGAAAGTGGCTGGAAATCAACGGAGCCCGGGAAAATAATCTTAAAAACATTCAAGTATCTATTCCGCTGAATGTTTTCACATGTGTGACGGGGGTATCCGGTTCGGGAAA
The DNA here is from genome assembly GCA_002408285.1 of Peptococcaceae bacterium UBA5318. Lineage (GTDB taxonomy): Bacteria > Bacillota > Peptococcia > DRI-13 > UBA5318 > UBA5318. Next base: position 35,126 of record DHRG01000017.1, read on the forward strand.
AAGCAGCTTAGTGAACGAAATCCTTTATAAGACTCTGGCCCAGGAGCTTCACAGAGCCAGGACCAAGCCGGGGGACCACGATTCTATTTACGGATTGGAACATTTGGATAAGGTTATCAATATCGACCAGTCCCCGATCGGCCGCACTCCCCGTTCCAACCCCGCCACTTATACGGGCGTATTCGATATGATCCGGGACGTCTATGCCCAGACTCCCGAAGCCAGGCTGCGGGGCTATAAACCGGGGCGCTTTAGTTTCAATGTGAAGGGCGGACGCTGTGAGGCCTGCAAAGGGGACGGCATCATTAAGATCGAAATGCACTTTTTACCCGATGTGTATGTCCCCTGCGAAGTGTGTAAAGGGAAACGGTATAACCGGGAAACCATGGAAGTACGGTATAAAGGAAAATCCATTGCCGAGGTTCTGGAGATGACTGTAGACGAAGCTGTGGAATTCTTTCAGAACCATCCTAAGATCCACCGTAAAATAAAAACTATGCAGGAAGTGGGTTTGGGCTATATTGGCCTGGGACAGCCGGCCACCACTCTCTCCGGCGGGGAAGCCCAACGGGTAAAGCTGGCTACGGAGCTGAGCCGGCGTACCAATGGCAAGACCCTTTATATCCTGGACGAACCGACAACCGGCCTGCATATCGCCGATATCCACAGGCTTTTAGGGGTTCTTGATCAACTGGTGGCGGCGGGCGACACTGTTTTGGTCATTGAGCATAACCTGGATGTTATAAAAACAGCCGACTATCTCATTGATCTGGGACCGGAAGGAGGAAATAAAGGCGGCGAGGTGGTAGCCGTCGGAACCCCGGAAGAAATCTGCACGAATCCCGCCAGCTATACCGGAATATACCTGAAACCTGTGCTGGAAAAGGCACGTTAACTGGAAAAGGGAGTTTAAGGGTTCGTATATCGGAGGTGATGGATGTGTTGGAGGAGAAACTAAACAGCCTGCCGGAAAAACCGGGGGTTTATTTGATGAAAGATGACCAGGACAACATTATTTATGTCGGTAAAGCGGTGAGTCTGAAAAACCGGGTCCGTTCTTACTTTTCCTCCCAGCATCTTGATTCCCCGAAAACCAGAGTTTTGGTCAGCCACATCCAGGACCTGGAATATATCCTGACTGATTCTGAAGTAGAGGCGCTGATCCTGGAAAGTAACCTGATCAAGAAACATAAACCCAAGTATAATATCCGGCTTACCGACGACAAAGACTATCCTTTTCTCCGCCTGACCGTTCAGGAAGCCTTTCCCCGGCTGGAGATCGCCCGGACTGTCAGAAAGGACGGCTCCCGGTATTTTGGCCCGTACACCAATACTCAAGCGGTCAACGAAACCCTGAAGCTCTTAAAACAAGTTTTTCCCCTGCGTTCCTGTAAGCAAAAAACCTTTGACCGGCAGGAACGGCCTTGCCTGAACGCTCATATCAGGCGGTGTGCGGCGCCCTGCCGCGGCTTGATCAGTCAAAAAGATTACGGTAAAATGATTAGCGAGGTCATTCTTTTTCTGGAAGGGAAACAAGAGGACTTGAGCAAGCTTCTGCATAAACGGATGGCAGAAGCCGCAGAAGCCCTGGAATTTGAAAAAGCGGCGGAAATAAGGGATCAGCTTCTTGCTATTGATAAAGTGATAGCTAAACAGAAGATCGTATCAGACCATTTGATAGATCTGGATGCGATACACTATGCCCGCAGCGTGAAAGAAACGTGCGTGCAAGTGTTCTTCGTGAGAAACGGCAAACTGCTGGGACGGGATCACTTCTTTTTGGCGGGCTCGGAAGGCACCGAAGCCAAAGAGATCCTTTCCGCCTTTGTCAAACAGTATTACAGCCAGGCGGAATATGTGCCCGGAGAAATCCTCCTGCCCGAAAAATTGGAAGACGAGGCTGTTCTGGAAGCTTATCTGACCGCTAAAAGAGGCGCAAGGGTTCATCTAAAGCTCCCCAAGCAGGGGGATAAACGCGATCTCCTTGAGCTGGCCGGAAAAAATGCGTTAGAAAGCTTGCAGCATAAAGTAGATATCCTGGCTCAGAAAAACAGCCAAAATCTGCAGGCGTTGGATGAAATAACAGCCGCCCTGGGCCTGGATAAAAAGCCGCAACGCCTGGAATGCTATGATATCTCCCATATCCAGGGGGCTGAAACGGTAGCCTCGATGGTGGTTTTTGAGGCGGGAAAGGCCGATATTTCTCAATACCGCCGTTTCAAAATCAAGACCGTAGAAGGGCCCGACGACTTTGCCAGTATGGCCGAAGTGCTCTACCGCCGGTTTAGCCGGGCGCAAGGGGGCGATGAAAAATTCGGGGCATTGCCTGATCTGGTTGTGATCGACGGGGGGAAAGGCCAGCTATCCGCAGCGCGGTCTATCATGCGTTTATTAGGGTATGGAAATATTACGGCTGTTGGTCTGGCCAAAGAAAATGAATGGCTTTTTCTGGAGGATAGGCCGGAACCCGTTATCCTTTCCCGCCATTCGGCGGGACTCCAGCTATTGCAGCGCATCCGCGACGAGTCCCACCGCTATGCGCTGGCCTACCACCGGCTCTTGCGGGGCAAACGCAACTTGTCTTCCGCCCTGGATGAGATCTCCGGCATTGGTCCCAAGCGGAAAGCCGCCTTGCTGCGGCACTTTGGCCTGTCCCTGAAGAAAATTTCCAATGCCTCTGTTGAGGAGTTAGCCGGTGTAGACGGGATTAGCCGGGAGGTGGCCCAGAGGGTATGGGAAACCTTTCACCCTCCGGAACTATGACAATATGATATCGGAGGTTTATCGTGACAAAAATTAAACTTATAGCGTTAGATTTAGATGATACTTTATTACGAACGGATTTGACGATCTCCCGGCGGGCCAAAAACGCCATTTGGAAAGCGGTGGAGCAAGGTACGGCCGTTACCTTGGCTACAGGCCGCATGTTTTCTTCGGCGCTTCCCTATGCGTTGGAGCTGGGTTTGAACCTGCCCTTGATTACTTATCAGGGTGCGCTGGTCAAGTACGCGGATGGACGGGTCATCAGCCAAAGTCCTATACCGTTGGCGACAGCCCGGTCGTTGGCAGGTTTTCTCCTTCCTTTGGGGTATCATTTGAATGTTTATATCAATGACGAATTGTACATGGAAAAAGATACTCCGGAAGCCCGGAAATATGCGGCTTCAAATAAGGTCCCGATACATTTTGTCGAAGACCTGCAAGGAGCGATCAAAGCCGAACCTTTAAAAATGCTGGTGATCGCCGAAGAACCTAGGATTGATACGCTGGCGGAAAAGCTGAGGCGGGAATTCAACGGCCTTGGTTTTGTCAAATCAAGGGCTGATTATCTGGAAATCAACGATTTAGGCGCCACTAAAGGACAAGCCCTGGAAAAACTGGCCCAAAGCCTGGGGTTGGTAAAAGACCAGGTGATGGCAGTGGGGGATAGTATGAATGATTTTGATATGATCAAGTACGCCGGTTGGGGCATAGCTATGCATAACGCCGTCCCGGAAGTGAAAGCCGCGGCCCAGTACGTGACGCGTAATAACGATGATGACGGGGTCGCCGAGGCTATTGAAAAATATGTATTATATTAACAAAATTTACAAAAATAATTGTTCTTAGCAGGAATTTGCGCTTCAAAGTCGAATTAAGTCAGTATAGAATCGGAATAAAAGGGGGAAGACAAATGGCTACAGCTTTTGTTAGGTCAGCTTCCCACGAAAATGTCCGCGATTTGGAACGGCTCAGGACCAGATTGTATAATATGGTGGACGGCAATTGGCAGGCGCTGCATACTACCGAAGTATGCGAGGTCAGTTGTCAATTGGACAAGCTGATCGTTTCCTGCATGGTCGAAATGTATCAGAAAAAGTCTTTTAAGAAGAAAGCGGTCCCCTAATACCAGGGGGCTTTTTTATGCCTCCGGGAAGTATAAGTCTGAGGCGCAGGAAATATAGGTCTGAGGCGGCATAATTGCGACGCCGGCGTTTGCTGCCGCCAAAGTCTTAGCGCAAGCCCTGTTTTACTTGCGCCCCCATTCGGGTTATAATTATAGGCACCAGGAGCCAAATAAGACATCGGGAGGCGCAACTGGTGAAATTTATGGGTGATTACCATATGCATACGGCCTATAGCGATGGCCGGGGAACCGTCGAAGAAATGGCCGCGGCTGCGAGGCGGCGTCATTTATCGGCGATAGGTGTTGCGGAACATGGACCCCGCAGTATCGGAACGGGAGTCAAAAATGAAAAAAGCTACCTGGAGATAAAGGCTAAGCTGCAAGCCCTCCAGCCATCTTTTCCGGATATCCATCTCTTAGCGGGGGCGGAAGCGAACGTCATTAATCCTGGCGGTATGCTGGATATTACAAGGGATACAATTAAGCGCCTGGACTACCTGTTGGTGGGACTCCATCCGTTTGTCCTTCCCCAGGGATGGAAAGGATGGGGCTGGATGCTGAAGAATCAAGCCGGGAAAATCTTTCCTTCCCTTGACCACCGGGTCAGGAATGCGAATACCAAAGCGTTAAAGGAAGCGATATACAGCTACGATGTTTGGGCTGTCAGCCATCCCGGGCTGGGGATGCCTATTGAAATAGCGGAGCTTGCCAAAGCTTGCCAGGCGAAAGACACGGCTTGGGAAATAAACGCGGGGCACTGTTTTCCTTCCTGTCGGGAGGTCTTAGAGGCCGCCAGGTATGGGGTGGAATTCGTTGTGAATAGCGACGCCCATTTTCCAGAAACTGTAGGGGATCTTTCCTATGGTTCCTGGGTTCTGGAAAAAGCCGGTGTACCGGCTGAAAGAGTCAGGAATGCAAAAATGCGGGCCTTCAAAGAGTGACAGGAGTGATTGAAATGGATAGAATCAACAAACATTCATTTATCATCATCACAGGCTTATCCGGAGCGGGGAAGACCCATACTATCCGTTCCCTGGAGGATCTGGGCTACTTTTGTGTTGACAATTTACCGCCTTCTCTTCTCCCTAAATTTGCAGAGATTTGCCGGGAAGCCAAGGAGAAAATGAATCAGGTAGCCATAGTGATTGATATCCGGGGGGGAGAATTCTTCAAGGACCTTTTCCAGGCCCTGCACGATTTAAAGAAACAAGGGTTCCCCTATGAAATTATTTTCCTGGATGCCAGCACAGAAGTTCTGGTAAAAAGATTTAAAGAAACAAGACGGCGTCACCCCCTTTCAAGTCAAGGAAGATTGTTGGAGGATATCCTGCTGGAAAAAGACCGTTTAGTGGAAATACGGGGGATTGCCAACAAAGTCATCGACACCTCGGAACTGACGGCGAATGAACTGAAAAACCAGTTAATTGAATTATACGGGCCGGAAAATGATAAGGTCAGGCTGCACGTTACCATTATGTCTTTTGGCTATAAGTACGGGATCCCTTTGGATGCAGATTTGGTTATGGATGTGCGCTTTTTGCCGAACCCTTATTACATTGAACAATTTCGCGACCATACAGGCCGTGATGCGGATGTACGGGATTATGTACTGCAGTCGTCGGTTACGGTTGAATTTTTAGTCCAATATAATGACTTGTTAAGATTTCTCCTGCCCCATTATATGCGGGAAGGGAAGACCCATTTAGTTATTGCCATTGGCTGTACAGGGGGCCGGCACCGTTCGGTTACTCTGGCCGAAACCATTGGAGAAATGCTTACCCATCATAAGTACCATGTATCCGTTAGGCATCGTGATATTTTGAAAAAGGGCGCTGGTGAGGAACATCAATGAGGGTACTAAAGCAAATGCGTACCGGAAGCAAGTTCAAAGATATCTACCTGCGCCAACGCCTGAAAAAGGGCCCCCGGATCACTGTAATCGGCGGAGGAACCGGTCTTGCTGTAATGTTACGCGGTTTAAAGGAATATACATCCAATATTACGGCTATTGTTTCGGTAACAGATGACGGAGGCAGTTCCGGAAGGCTGCGGGATGAATATGGGATCACTCCGCCGGGCGACTTGCGGAATTGTCTGGTTGCCTTAGCTGATAAAGAATCTTCTATGGAGAAGCTGTTTGACTACCGGTTCCAGGAGGGACAACTGGCCGGTCATAATCTTGGCAACCTTTTGATTATGGCTATGGCGGATTTATCCGGCAGTTTTGAAATGGCTATCAAAGAAGTCAGCAAAGTTCTGGCGATCCGGGGACAGGTTCTCCCTTCTACTTTGGATCATCTTATTCTGGCGGCGGAGCTGCAGGATGGTTCTATTGTGATGGGCGAGTCGGTGATTTCCCAAAGCTCCAAACCTATCAAAAGAGTATTTATGATTCCCGGTTCCTGCAGTCCGGGTCCGGACGCGGTTGAGGCAATCATGGAAGCGGATGCGGTGATCCTGGGTCCGGGCAGTCTTTATACGAGTGTTATCCCGAATTTACTTATTCCAGGGGTGGCTGAAGCTATTCAAAAGACCTCCGCCCTTAAGGTTTATATTTGTAACGTTATGACACAGCCGGGCGAAACTCCCAATTATACCGCCAGCGAACATCTAAAGGCCATCTATCAACATTCTTTCTACGGTTTGGCGAGGTATATCATCGTTAACGAGGCGGAGATCCCCGAATACTATCAGATCAAATATGCTATGCAGGGCGCTAAATCCGTGGAGATCGACAGGGAGCAGTTGGCCAAGTTAGACGTAAAAATCCTCTCAGCCCCTTTAATTAAAGAAAACGACTATATTCGGCATGATCCCCATAAATTAGCCGGATTGATCATCCGGCTGATACCGGGATTTTCTTGGTAGTCGTTGTTCCCGCCCGTTAGAAAGGAGTCTTTGTGGTGTCGTTTTCCGCTCAAACCAAGAATGAATTAGCCCGTATTTTCCCCAAACGCCGCTGCTGCCAATTAGCGGAATTAGCAGCTCTGACGCGTATGGATGGGACTATCAACATCAGCCGGGAGCATAAAATCGGGCTGCAGGTAACTACGGAAAATCCCGCAGTCGCCCGAAAAATTTTTCGCCTCACCAAAATGGTTTTTCAATTAAATACGGAAATCCGGGTCCAACGCAGGCAAACTCTGAAAAAGAATAATGTCTATAATATCCGGCTTATCGCCAATCCCCGGATGGGGGAGATACTCAGGGAACTGGGGATTTTGGATGACCAGGGCCTGATTATGCCCGGTATCAAAAAGAGTTTTATGAAAACCAAGTGCTGCCGGCAAAGCTATCTGCGCGGGGTTTTTTTAGGGGCTGGATCTGTCAACAGGCCGGAGGGTAATTATCATTTGGAGATCATTACCAGTAATTTGCAGTATACGGAAGCTCTGGTCGCGTTGATGAACCGGTTCGCAGGAATCCAGGCCAAAATCAGCAGCCGCAAAGACTGGCAGATCGTCTACCTTAAGGGCAGCGAGCAAATCGCTACGTTTTTGGGCAGTATTGGGGCCCATCAGGCTTTATTGAATTTTGAAAACGTCCGCATCGTTAAAGGGATGCGAAACCAGGTCAACCGCTTAGTAAATTGTGAAACAGCCAACCTAAGCAAAACAGTGGACGCCTCTTTGAAACAGATCGAAAACATCCGCTTGATAGAGGATAGTATCGGGTTAAATAAATTGCCGTCCCGGTTGAAGATGATTGCTCAACTGAGATTACAAAATCCGGATATCAGTTTGAAGGAGCTGGGTAAAATGATCCATCCTCCGGTGGGAAAATCAGGGGTCAACCATAGGATGCGAAAAATAGAGGAAATTGCTGATAAAATAAAAAATGGGGAAAAACCTACTTGATTTTGATAAAAAAATTTGCTTCAGGAATGAATTAGTAGTGTTTTATTTAAATTATTCTAGTATAATCTTATTGGAGTGGAGTAGATTGAATAGAGTTTGGAGGTGAATAGATATGGCATATGTAATCAGTGATGAATGTATTTCTTGCGGCTCTTGTGAATCGGAGTGCCCGGCAACTGCTATCAGTGAAGGTGATGGTAAATACGTGATCGACGCCGCCAAATGTACCGATTGTGGCAGTTGTGCCGATGTTTGCCCGGTTGATGCTCCCGCAAAAGAATAATAAAATGTAAAAAGGCGTGTGCATCCACACGCCTTTTTTGCTTTTATTTTACATAATAAACTAAAATCAGAGATTAGCGATTATTATGTTATAATAATGTTAGGATTTGTTTGGCTTGGTTCGCTTGAGGAAGGATAAATACGAAGATAAGGAGGGCCGGGTGATGAATTTAAGCTTTGGATTACGCTTGGAGCAAACTCAAAAACTGATTATGACACCAGAGTTGCGCCTGGCCATTAGAATACTTCAACTTTCTTCATTAGAGCTTACCGATTATGTTAACCAAATGATCACGGACAACCCTTTAATAGAATTAAAAGAAGAGGAATCAGGCGCACCCAAGCTTAAAGAGGATAAACAAGTCGACTGGGAAAGCTTCATGCGGGAGATCCGGGAATCTTTTTCCCATAACCAGCCCCGGGAGGTTAAAGAGGATATCCCGTATGAAAACATGACTTCACGGGATGTCAGTCTGCATGAGTATCTTTTGTCCCAATTAGGGATGATAAGCCTTAATGAAACCAAACAGAAAGCGGCCCGTTATCTGATTGGCAATATTGATTCATTAGGTTATCTCACGATATCTATAAAACAGGCGCAGGAAGATCTCCAGATGAGTTCCGAAGAGATCGAAGATATTGTATTAATGATACAAACCTTTGAACCACCGGGGATTTGTGCCCGTTCATTAAGTGAATGCCTCATGCTTCAACTGGAAATAAAAGGACTTTTAACTGATGAACTTCAGATAATTGTGGAAAACCACTTACAGAATATTGCCGCAGGCAGATTGAACCGTGTGGCGCAAGAAATGAATATTTCAGTATCCCAGGCTCAGGAGCTGGCGGATATAATTAAGAACCTAAATCCCAAACCGGGGGCCTCCTATGGCGGAAAGGACGGCATTGGTTATATCGTTCCTGATGTAATAGTAGAACGGGTGGACGGGGAATATATTATTCAAGTTAATGACAGTTATACTCCCCGGCTGACGATCAATAAAACATACAGTTCCATTTTGAACAAAAGCAGTGAAGCGGATGAAGTGACCCGTGATTTTGTAGAAACTAAGCTTAATCAGGCTGTTTGGTTGATTAAGAGTATTGAACAGCGCAAGGCTACTATTTATCAGGTGACGGAGGCCCTTGTCGCAATGCAAAAGCCCTTCTTTGATTATGGAACTAAACGCCTTAAACCGCTCACCCTTAAACACATTGCTGAAAAATTAGGAGTACACGAATCTACGGTTAGCCGGGCTACTTCAAATAAATATCTGCAAACCCCTCACGGGATCTTTGAGTTTAGATACTTTTTTACGCCCGGGCTGGTAACCGAAGGAGGGGATAGTACGTCTTCGGAGAGCATTAAGCAGCTTCTGCTGGAGATCATCAAAAAAGAGGATAGCGCCAAACCCTACAGTGATCAGAAACTGGCCGATATCCTGAGAGCGCGGGGGATCTCTATTGCCCGGCGGACAGTGACGAAGTACCGGGAGGAATTAAATATTCCTAATACGGGCCAACGCAGACGCTATTAATAATCTTGTTTCATCATGAAGGAATTTGCTGGTATGATTCATGATGAATTTTTTTTGGTTAGCCGGGACAGTATATGCGTAAACAGGGATAAAAAATGTCCCAATATAAAAAGCCTGTGGTGCGAGGAGGGTTATCATGGAAATGATTGGTCTTTTGGAAAAGTTTGTACCGGAAATGATAGATTTATTGGAAAATCGGTATAATATACTGCGAACCATCTACAAAAACCAGCCTATTGGCAGGCGTATGCTGGCGGAACGGCTGGAACTCGGCGAACGGGTGGTGAGGGGCGAAATTGATTTTTTTAAGAACCGGCAAATGCTCTGTTCCGATGTCAACGGGGTATCTTTGACGCCGGAATGTGAAGCAGTCCTATACCAGATGGGCGAGTTAGTGCATAAGATGCGGGGACTCGCTGCGCTGGAAGCCTGCCTGGCTGAAAAAATGGGTTTGGACAAGGTCTTCATCGTACCCGGCAACCTGGACGAGGATCATAGCGTCATGCAAGATCTGGGCAGAGTCGCGGGGCATTATGTCCAAAAGACGGTGAAGGACCGGTGGGTCGTTGCGGTGACTGGTGGCAGTACGATGGCCGAAATATCCAACCATATTCCCGAGGGACCGGCCAAGAGCGGGGTTTTAGTAGTTCCCGCGCGCGGGGGATTGGGAGAAGACGTGGAAATACAAGCCAATACTATTGCCGCAAAAATTGCCCGCCGCTTGGGCGCGGCTTACCGGCTGCTGCATATTCCTGACGTGATCCATGGGGATGCCCTCGACAAACTCTTAGCGGAACCGCGCATTGAGGAAATTATCGGCTTGAATAAAAAAGCGGATCTTCTGCTGCATGGCATTGGCGTCCCAAGGGTTATGGCGAAAAGACGCGAGCTGGACTGGGATAAGCTCCTGGATCTCGCGCAAAAGGTCCCGGTTGGCGAGGCTTTTGGTAATTATTTTTCCGCCGATGGTTCTGTGGCAATGGTGACGAATACAGTCGGACTAAAGCTGGAAGATCTGCTTAAATTGAAAAGAGTCGTCGCGGTTGCGGGCGGCAAAAGCAAGACGGAGGCAATCGTAGCTGTGTTAAAGGCCGGGTTTGTCAGAGTATTGATTACGGATCAGGGCGCCGCTTTAAAAATGCAGGAAATTATTTAAAAAGCAAAGAGGGAATGGTGAAGATGAAAAAAATCGGGATAAATGGTTTTGGCCGTATTGGACGCAATGTTTTCCGCATTTCTCAAGATCACCAGGACATAGAAATCGTGGCAGTCAACGACTTAGCCGATGCCAAAACCTTAGCTCATCTGCTCCAGTATGACTCTGTACACGGCACGTTTCACAGGAAAGTGACAGCGGAAGATTCCTATCTCAATATCAACGGAAAAATGATAAAGGTTTTGGCGGAGAAAGATCCTAATCAATTACCCTGGGGACGGTTGGGAGTCGATATTGTAATTGAATGCACCGGCCGTTTTACGAATGCCGAAAAGGCTAAAGCGCATCTGGCGGGCGGGGCGAAAAAAGTTATCATCTCCGCGCCCGCCAAAGGGGAAGATCTGACCATTGTGATGGGGGTCAATGAGAAAAATTATGACCCCGGCCGACATCATATTATATCTAACGCTTCTTGTACCACCAATTGTTTAGCTCCTGTAGTCAAGGTCCTTCATGAACGGTTCACCGTCCAACGTGGTTTGATGACGACAGTACATTCTTACACGAATGACCAGCAGATTTTGGATCTGTATCATAAAGATTTAAGGAGGGCCAGGGCGGCGGCCCTGTCTATTATTCCTACCACTACAGGCGCTGCCAAAGCCGTGACCTTGGTTTTGCCGCAGCTTAAAGGAAAACTTAACGGCTTTTCCATGCGGGTGCCTACTCCTAATGTTTCAGTGGTTGACTTTGTGGCTGACTTGGAGCAAAATGTTACCGTAGAGGAAGTGAATTCCAGTTTGCGGGAAGCGGCTGAAACTTTTCTGAAAAACATCCTGGCGTATTCCGATGCGCCTTTGGTTTCCAGGGATTACAACGGAAATCCGCATTCTTCCATTGTTGATGGACTTTCGACGATGGTTATTGACAACAATATGGTTAAGGTCGTGGCTTGGTATGATAATGAATGGGGATATTCCTGCCGGGTTGTTGATTTAGCCGCTTATATCGCCGGATCAATTTAACTCCTGATGGGAGGAAGTGGAATGAATAAGAAAACAGTTAGGAACATTGAGGTTACGGGAAAGAAGGTCTTGCTTAGGGTTGATTTCAATGTGCCTTTGGAGGGCGGGCGCATCATTAATGACACAAAAATGAAGGGAGCTTTGCCCACGGTTAAGTTTCTGCAGGAAAAAGGCGCTAAGATCCTTATTGTAACTCACTTAGGCCGACCCAAAGGGAAAATAGTACCTGAGATGAGTACCGGGCTGTTGGTAGACCACCTGGGCGTACTCCTTTCCGGGGCGGAGGTGATGTTTGCCGCCGATTGCGGAGGGGAAGCTTCCCAGACCCTTGCCGCCAAAATGAAGCCTGGGCAGGTGGCTTTGCTGGAGAATGTCCGTTTTTACCCGGAAGAGGAAAAAAACGATCCGGGATTTGCCAAAAGCATGGCTTCTTTAGCGGATGTCTATGTAAATGACGCTTTTGGCACAGCCCACCGCGCTCACGCTTCTACAGAAGGCGTCGCCAAATATTTGCCGGCTGTGGCTGGTTTTTTAATGGAAAAAGAAATCAGGGCCTTGTCTTCAGCCCTGGAAAACCCTGAGAAACCCTTTGCGGCCATTATTGGAGGTGCCAAGGCTTCGGATAAAATCCCGGTTATTGAAAACTTGCTGGATAAAGTGGATACTCTGTTGATCGGGGGCGGATTAGCCAATACCTTTTTAAAAGCCCAGGGATATGATATGGGAAAATCCCTGGTGGAAGAAGATAAAGTTGAGTTGGCGCGGGAGATTCTGGCAAAAGCCCAGGCCCGGCGGGCTAAGGTCATCCTTCCCCGGGATGTCGTATCCGCCGGTTCTTTTGCGGCTGACGCACCTTATCAAGCCACTGCCATTGACCGGTTACCCCGGGATTGGATGGTTATGGACATTGGCCAGGCAACGGTTCAGACCTTTATCCAAGTGATTCGCCAGGCCAAAACCATCCTTTGGAATGGTCCCTTAGGGGTGTATGAATTTGCTTCCTTTGCCGCTGGCACTAATCAAATCGCTCAGGCTTTGGCCGACAACCAGGCTAAAACCATTGTTGGCGGCGGTGATGTTGTCGCTGCTGTGGAAAAGGCGGGGGTCGCCGAGCGGATATATCATATTTCCACCGGGGGCGGAGCATCTTTGGAGTTTCTTGAAGGGCAGGTGCTCCCGGGTATTGCAGCTTTACAGGATCAATAAGGAGGAGAGTGTCATGACAAAAAGGATACCGATTATGGCGGCGAACTGGAAGATGCATAAGATTCTGCGGGAAGCTGAAAGCTATGCCGCGGAGTTTCCCCTGGATCAGGATATCTACCGTCAGGTGGAGGTTGTCATTTGTCCGGCCTTTACCAGCCTTCAGGTGGTAGGAAAGGCCTTGCGCGGTACGGGCCTAAAATTAGGAGCCCAGAATATGCACCCGGCTGAGCAAGGCGCATTTACCGGCGAGGTGTCGCCGGCAATGCTGAAAGATTTGGGTTGCAGCTATGTGATCCTTGGTCATTCAGAACGCCGCCATCTCTTTGGCGAAAGTGACCGGTTCATTAACCAGAAGGTTGCGGCGGCGTTGCGTTACAAGCTGATCCCGATTCTTTGCGTGGGTGAAACCCTGGCAGAGAGAAAAGCGGGCCAAACAGAAGAGGTTTGTGCCGCGCAGTTAAGCGGTTCGCTGGCCGGGCTTTCGGGACAGGAACTTACGGGGATAGTGATCGCCTATGAACCGGTCTGGGCGATCGGGACGGGAGTCAACGCTACCGCCGGGGATGCTGAAACAACCATCAGATTTATCAGAAGCTTTCTTACCGGGCAATTTGGCGAAGAGGCGGGCGAGGCTGTCCGTATTCAATATGGCGGCAGCGTCAAACCGGATAATGTCCAGGAATATTTGAAACAAAAAGATATTGACGGGGCTTTGGTAGGCGGGGCCGGATTAAGCGTGGATTCATTTTTTAGTATTATTCAAGGCGCCCTTGTGAAGTTGGGAGGAAAAGACAATGCCGTCTAAACCAGTGATGCTGGTCATTCTTGATGGCTGGGGTGTTTCCGACGAACGGGAAGGGAATGCTATAGCGCTGGCTAAGAAGCCTTGTTACGATGGGTTGCTGTCTAAATATCCTCATGCCCTGCTGGAGGCCTCAGGAGAGGCGGTGGGGTTGCCGGAGGGACAAATGGGCAATTCTGAGGTGGGGCATTTGAATATCGGCGCCGGACGGATCGTCTATCAGGAGTTGACCCGTATCAACAGGGCGATCAGGTCCGGAGAATTGGCCGCCAATCCTGTATTGGTAAAGGCGCTGGACACGGCCTTGCGGGAGGATAAGCCCCTTCATTTACTGGGACTGCTTTCGGATGGCGGGGTCCACAGCCATATCCTGCATCTTTTTTCCCTTTTAGAAATGGCCAAGGCCAAGGGCCTGCGTCAGGTTTTTGTACATGCCCTTTTAGATGGCCGCGACGTTCCGCCCGCCAATGCCAAGGAGTACATTAAAGCCCTGGAAGATAAAATGGCGGAACTGGGGCTTGGAAAAATAGCCACGGTTTCAGGACGCTATTATACAATGGATAGGGACAAACGTTGGGACAGGGTGGAAAAGGGATACCGGGCTATGGTATCCGGCGAAGGGGTCAAGGCTTGTTTGGCCCGGGAGGCTGTGGAAAAGGCGTATGAATTAAAGATCACGGATGAGTTTGTGGAACCGACCGTAATTGTGGATGACTGCGGGGAGCCCCTTGGAAAGATCTGCTCCGGTGATGTTGTGATTATGTTTAACTTCAGGGCCGATAGGGCCAGGGAGATTTCCCATGCTTTTACCGACCGGGATTTTACCGCTTTTACGCGGCCGGGGGGTTATTTGCAGCTTACCTATGTATGCTTAACTCAATATGATGTAACCCTCGATGCTCCGGTAGCCTTTGCCCCACAAAATCTGGAAAACACACTGGGCGAAACGGTCAGCAGGGCGGGGCTTAAACAGTTACGGATTGCCGAAACAGAAAAATACGCTCATGTGACCTTCTTTTTTAACGGGGGGGTTGAAAAGGCCTATCCGGGGGAAGAAAGGATTTTGATCCCTTCGCCTAAGGTAGCCACCTATAATCTCCAGCCGGAGATGAGCGCTTGGATTGTTACCCGTACGGTTATTGAGAAAATACAGCAAACCGGCTATGATTTTATTGTCATGAATTATGCTAATCCTGATATGGTCGGACATACCGGGCAGTTAAAGGCTTGTATTAGGGCGGTTGAAACAATGGATCAATGTCTGGAACAAGTGATTCAGGCGGTTCTCGAAAAAGGCGGGTCGGTTTTGCTCACCGCCGACCATGGAAATGCTGAGCAGATGGAGGATACAAAGAACCATCAATACATGACGGCGCACACTTCTAATAAAGTGCCTGTGATTCTAATAGGGAAAGGAATGGAAAATTTCAAACTCCGCCATGGTTCTTTACAGGATTTGGCGCCCACCGTTTTGAAACTGATGGGACTGGAAAAACCGCTGGAAATGACAGGCGAAAGCCTGATCATGGATATATAATAGGGTATAGGGTTAAGGATAAAGGAGGTCATGGAAAATGAGTAATATTTGTGACATATTAGCCCGTGAAATTCTGGACTCGCGGGGAAATCCGACCGTAGAGGTAGATGTGACGTTAGAGGACGGTTCCTTTGGCCGTGCGGCCGTTCCTTCCGGAGCCTCAACGGGGGCCTACGAGGCAGTGGAATTAAGGGATGATGATCCTGACAGGTTTTTAGGCAAAGGCGTCATGACAGCCGTTACCAATGTCAATACTATTATCGCTCCGGCTCTCCTGGGATGGAACGCTTTAGACCAGGTTGCCATTGATGCACAGTTAATCGAACTGGACGGGACGCCTAATAAAGGAAAACTCGGCGCCAATGCGATTCTGGGAGTGTCCCTGGCAGTAGCCAAAGCGGCGGCTGGGTATGTCGGGCTTCCCTTATACCGTTATATCGGCGGCGCCAACGCCAAGGAACTGCCTGTTCCGCTGATGAATATCTTAAACGGCGGAAAACATGCCGATAATAACGTGGACATTCAGGAGTTCATGATTGCACCGGTGGGCGCCGCTTCTTTTGTAGAAGCTTTGCGGATGGGCGCCGAGGTATTCCATAACCTGCGGAGCGTACTGAAGAAAAAAGGTTATAACACGTCCGTGGGTGATGAAGGCGGTTTCGCCCCTAATCTCAGTTCCAATGAAGAAGCTTTGGAAGTTATTGTGGAAGCCATCCATAAGGCAGGCTATAAGCCGGGTGAAGACGTTTGTCTGGCTTTAGACACTGCGGCTACGGAACTGTTCAAGGACGGTTCCTATACTCTGGCCGGGGAAGGTCTGACCATGAATTCGGCCCAGATGGTGGATTATTATGCGGCGTTGATCAATAAGTATCCCATCATCTCCATTGAAGACGGTCTGGCTGAGGATGACTGGGAAGGATGGCAATTAATGACCAGGACTTTGGGCCGGAAAGTGCAGATCGTCGGCGATGATCTTTTCGTCACGAATACGGAAAAGGTAGCCCAAGGGATTAAGATGGGAGTTGCCAACAGCGTTTTGATCAAAGTAAATCAAATCGGTACGCTGACGGAAACCTTAAATACCATTGAAATGGCGAAAAGAGCAGGTTATACGGCTGTAGTATCTCATCGTTCCGGGGAAACGGAAGATGTGACTATTGCCGACTTAGTGGTGGCGGTCAACGCCGGACAGATCAAAACAGGCGCTCCCTCCCGTACGGACCGGGTCGCCAAGTACAACCAGCTCATGCGGATTGAAGAAGAACTGGACGACACAGCCATTTACAAAGGACGGGAGTCTTTTTACAACTTAAAAGGATAATTCACAGAAAGGATAATCCAGAAAGGGTAATTCTAAGTTGTATAACTATACAGGTTGTGATAGAATACCTTTGTGACTTTTAAAGGAGGTGTTTTTTTGAAGACGTTGATCATGGTTCTTCAGGTGATTGCTTCCTTGGGGCTTATCGCCACAGTATTACTACAGTCCGGGAAAAGTGCTGGCTTGTCCGGTTCGATTGCTGGCGGCGCCGAAACCTTTTTTGGCAAAAAGAAGGGTATGGACGATTTCTTCAGCAAATTAGCGACCGCTTCAGCAATTTCTTTTTTGTTGTTTACATTGTTGCTATCCCTTCCCGTATTTCAATAAATTTGACTTATACATTTATTTAAGAGGAGGAAAACCACATGAATTTCACGATTTGGGCGCCCCTTGCCGGTGCGTTGGCTTTGTTGTTTGCCTTTTATCTGTCACAGCGCATCAGTAAGCAAGATCCGGGCACCCCAAAAATGCAGGAAATTGCTGCAGCCATCCATGAAGGAGCTATGGCTTTCCTATTCCGGGAGTACAAAACGCTAGTCGTATTTGTTACCGTTGTAGCAGCCGTTATTTTTGGCGTAGGGATAATGACCCCCGGCGCAGAGAGCCTGCAGCCTGAAACGGCGGTAGCCTTTATTATTGGGGCTTGCTGTTCCGTTTTAGCCGGCTATATTGGCATGAACGTAGCCACCAAGGCGAATGTCAGAACTGCCAATGCGGCTCAGATAAGCTCTAATAAGGCTTTGGGGATCGCTTTTTCCGGCGGAGCCGTCATGGGGATGTCGGTGGTCGGTTTAGGTTTACTAGGTTTAGGAATTGTGACTTATCTTTTTGACAATCCCAGTGTGGTAAACGGCTTTGCCTTAGGAGCAAGCTCGATCGCTCTCTTTGCCCGGGCCGGCGGCGGGATTTATACCAAGGCGGCTGATGTGGGAGCCGATCTGGTGGGTAAACTGGAAGCCGGTATTCCCGAGGATGATCCCCGCAACCCGGCGGTTATTGCCGACAATGTGGGGGACAACGTCGGCGATGTGGCCGGTATGGGCGCGGATCTTTTTGAATCATATGTAGGTTCTATTATTTCAGGAATGGCCTTGGCCGTTGCTTTAGGCCTTGGCAGAAACGGTATTGTCCTGCCGCTTTTGATCGCGGCGGCTGGAATTGTTGCTTCCGTCATCGGAACTTTCTTTGTAAGAACCGGCGAAGGCGCTAATGCAGCCAAAGCCTTAAATATGGGAACTTATGTTTCCGCAATCCTCGCTGTCATCGCTACATATTTTCTTTCGATCAACTTACTTCCCAGTACCGGGAAAGTAACGGGAATGGGAGCTTTTATAGCCACGGTAGCCGGTTTGGCCGCCGGTGTGGCTATCGGAAAAATCACCGAATACTATACTTCCAGTGATTATAACCCGGTCAAAGAAGTTGCGAAATCTTCGCAGACCGGGACTGCTACCAACATCATTTCCGGTATCAGCACAGGGATGATGAGTACGGCTTTACCGGTTATCTGCGTTGTCTTTGCCATTCTTATTTCTTATAAGTTTGCCGGCTTGTATGGGATCGCAATGGCGGCTGTGGGCATGCTTTCTACGACAGGTATGGTTGTAGCTGTTGACGCATACGGGCCGGTGGCTGATAATGCCGGCGGGATTGCTGAAATGGCCGGGCTGGATCCCACGGTGAGAAAAGTAACGGACGCCCTAGACTCCGTTGGGAATACCACTGCCGCTATTGGTAAGGGTTTTGCGATCGGTTCCGCCGCACTTACGGCCTTGGCGCTGTTTAGCGCCTATACGGCGGCGGCCGGCATTAAAAGTATCGATTTAATGAATCCCAAGGTCGTAGCCGGGTTGTTCATCGGCGCGGTGCTGCCCTTTATATTCTCGGCCATGACCATGAGCGCCGTAGGCAGAGCCGCTTTCCAGATGATCGAAGAAGTCAGGAGGCAATTTAAAGAAATTCCTGGAATTATGGAAGGCACAGCCAAGCCCGATTATGCCAATTGTGTCCGCATCAGTACGGCGGCTGCTATCCATGAAATGGTCGTCCCTGGCCTGATGGCTGTAATAGCTCCCATCTTTGTTGGCTTAATGCCCGGATTGGGGAAAGAAGCACTGGGCGGTATGCTGGCAGGCGCCACAGCCGCCGGCTTCGTGCTGGCGGTCATGATGGCTAATGCCGGCGGGGCTTGGGATAACGCTAAGAAATATATTGAAGGCGGTATTTACGGCGGTAAAGGTTCGCCGGCTCACACCGCCGCAGTCAACGGGGATACGGTCGGCGATCCTTTCAAGGATACTTCCGGACCGTCCATCAATATTTTGATAAAACTCATGACTATCGTAGCGTTAGTGTTTGCCCCTATCTTTATGTAAACCGTCCGACATAAATTTTAGAAAAACACACCTAAAAGGCCCGGCAAATGCCGGGCCTTTGATGCCATATTAAAGCGTTATCACAATTGCGTAGGGGGTGGAAGGCATGGAAAATATGGGAAATATGGCGTTTTCTTATGATCACGGCTGTTTTGGCTGCGGAGAGCGTAATCCCATAGGACTAAAGCTGAAGTTTCATCAGGAAGAAGAGGTGATGAAATCTTCTTTTGTCCCGCAGAAGGAACATCAGGGCTACCCCGGCCTCATGCATGGGGGGATCATCAGTACGATTTTGGATGAAATCATGTCAAAATCTATTAATGCCAAGGGCTTTATAGCTGTTACGGCTCGTCTGGAAGTCCGCTTTCTGCAGGGCGTCCCTATTGGCAAGCCCCTGCAGATTGAGGGCTGGATCACTGCGCAAAAAGGCCGCCTCATTGATACCCAAGGTAGGATCCTCCTGGAAGACGGGCAAGTGGCAGCCGAAGCCCAAGCGCGTTTTATGATAAAACGAGGAAATGGGTAAGATATGATGTAGCAGTTTATTTCTAAAAGAGGAGAGGTATGATGATTTCCAGAGCTGATTTATTAGAATATATGCAGCAATATTCATATAAACCTATGACGGCGGAAGAGATGTCGTCTGAATTCGGGGGCGGGGACGTTTCCCAGTATTCAGATGTTTTACAGGGGATGGAAGAAGAGGGACTCGTTATTCAAAACCGCAAAAACAGGTACGGGATACCCAAGAGAATGAATTTATGCGTGGGACGTTTGCAGGGGAACGCCAAGGGGTTCGCTTTTTTGATCCCGGATGATCCGCAGGAGATGGATGTTTATATCAAAAACGAGGATGTAAACGGCGCCATGCATAATGACCGGGTAGTCGTGCGTTTATACAAGCATCTGGAGGATGGAAAAAAACGCGAAGGAGAAGTCATCAGGATCCTGAAGCGGGCTAACGAGAAGGTGGTGGGTACTTATGAAAACAGCCGTTACTTTGGTTTTGTGGCGCCCGATGACAAACGTCTGGGACAGGATATCTACATTCCGCAAAATGGCACAGGGGAAGCCAGTGAAGGTGATAAGGTTGTTGTAGAAATTTTACAATGGCCTCAAGCGCGTCGAAATGCGGAAGGAAGGATTATCGAGGTGCTGGGCCATAAGAATGATCCGGGCACAGATATTCTTTCCATCGTCCGCAAATTCCAGCTTCCCGAAGAGTTTTCCGCGGAAGTATTGCAAGCGGCGGAGAAGATCCCGGCTGCCATATCGGCTAAAGAGTACCGGAAAAGAAGGGATCTGCGTTTGCTTCCCATGGTTACTATGGATGGCGAGGACGCCAAAGACCTGGATGACGCCGTCAGTTTGGAAATGTTAGCTGATGGCTGCTACCGGTTGGGAGTTCATATTGCCGATGTAGGTTATTATGTTCAGGAAGGCGGTATCCTGGATCAGGAAGCTTTCAAACGCGCTACCAGTGTTTATCTGGTCGACCGGGTTATTCCGATGCTGCCTCCCCGGCTCTCCAACGGCATCTGCAGTTTAAATCCCCAGGAGGACCGGCTTTCTATGAGCTGTATGATGGAAATAGACCCGCGCGGAGAAATTGTTCAACACGAAATATTCCCCTCCGTTATCAAGGTGGATGAGCGGATGACCTATACTCACGTCAGGCAAATTTTAGAGGACCGTACTCCTGAATTATTAGCCCGTTACGGGCCGTTTGTCGAAACCTTCCATAGGATGCGCGATCTGTGTCTGCTCTTGCGGAATAAAAGACTGCAGCGCGGGGCTATTGATTTTGATTTTCCGGAAAGCAAAGTGAGGCTGGATGAGTTTGGCAAACCGCTGGAGATTATCAAAAGAGAACGTAGTATTGCCGAAATGATCATCGAGGAATTTATGATCGCCGCCAATGAAACCGTAGCGGAGCATTACTATTGGTTGGAAGTTCCTTTTCTTTACCGGGTGCATGAGGAGCCGGATCATGATGATATTGTGCAATTAAATGAATTTTTGGGAGCCTTTGGCTATCACATCAAAGAAAATAGCCGTGGCGCCGCATCTCCCAAAGCCTTTCAGCAGATTGTGGAGCTTACCAAAGGGCGTCCGGAGGAAAGGCCGGTCAATACAACACTTCTCCGTTCTCTTAAACATGCCCGCTATGCGCCGGAGCCTTTGGGGCATTTTGGGCTGGCTTCTAAATATTATTCGCACTTTACCTCGCCCATCCGGCGTTATCCCGATTTGGCTATACACCGGGTGATCCGCGAGGTTATCGCCTGCGGTTCTTTAGAGAAGAAACGGTTAACAAAACTTATCCCATTGATGGGCGAATATGCGGAGCATTCTTCCCTGCGGGAGCGCGTAGCTGAGGAAGCGGAGCGGGAGTCGGTTGATTTAAAGAAGGTTGAATTTATGAAGGATACAGTTGGACAGGTTTATGACGGCTTTATCAGCGGGGTGACTTCCTTCGGCTTCTTTGTAGAACTGTCCAATTCCGTGGAAGGACTGGTGCACGTTTCGACTCTCAACGATGATTATTATCAGTATATCGAAAAACATTTAATGCTCGTGGGTGAGCATACCCGGAAGGTCTACCGGATTGGCGACCCTGTACAGGTAAAGGTCACCCGGGTCGATATTGCGGAGCGGAACCTAGATTTTGAGCTGATTCCTGAGAAAAAACAAATATACCGGCGCAAAAAACGCCGTCTTGACGGCACTGCAAAAGCTGGTATAATAAAAGGTAAGAGGTAAACTCTGTCGTCTTGCGGCAATAATATGAGATATGATATAATTAAGGCTCTGGTGGTTTCCTTTAAGAAACCTGTCAGAGTCTTCTTGATCCCTGGGAGGAGAAAAATGGCTCAAACATCGGTCAAGGTGGTTACGGAAAACAGAAAAGCGCGGCATGACTATTTCATTGAGGAAACCTGTGAAGCCGGTATTGCTTTAACCGGGACAGAGATGAAATCCCTGCGTGCGGGGAAAGCCAATCTCAAAGATAGTTACGCTCAGGTGGTCGATGGCGAGATGTTTTTGCTTAATATGCACATCAGCCCCTATGAACAGGGGAACCGCTATAATGTGGACCCGCTTAGGAACCGTAAACTCCTCCTCCACAAAGATGAGATCAACAGGCTTTATGGCAAGGTGAAGCAACAGGGTTTAGCCCTTGTTCCGCTAAAGGTCTATTTTAAGCGGGGACGCATCAAGATCGAATTAGCCTTAGCTCGCGGTAAGAAGCTGTATGATAAGCGCGACGCCATGGCTGAACGGGATGCCAAGCGCGACGTGGAACGGACGCTGCGCGGGAAAGATAATTACGACTAAGTTTGAAGTCAGTCAAATATAATTTTGGGGGTGTACTGGTTTCGACGGGGGAAACGGTGGCAGAAGAAGCGAGTCGGGGTCGCATTAGCCCGTAAAACGGTGCAAAATAATTAAACAACAACAATAATTACGCTTTAGCTGCTTAATTGCAGTCTAACCTCTTACCTTCTGCGCCTGCGGTGAGGGATAAGGGGTCAAATCAGCAGGATACTCTTAGGGGAGAGTCGCATAGCCTAAGGGGAAATCAATGGGACTGGTCTGAAGGAATCCGTGCCTGTCTGGAGTCCGGATGATGAGATAAAATTACAGGCTACACTCGTAGATGCTTCTGTGGTCGGTCTTTCGGACAGGGGTTCGATTCCCCTCACCTCCACCAAGTTAAAAGCTACATTTTCTTGTGAAAGGCGCATAAGAAAATGTAGTTAATTTTATATATTAGCAATCAAAAATATGATTTTGACATGACGGTTTGTTAACTGTCATGTCTTTTTGTTTATAAAAGAGAGGAGCATTTCAAATGAATAACAATATTGTCATTGAACTGCATTCAACCGGATGATGAAAGACTGCTGAGCCGGGAAAATCGATTACATTATCACCAAGTCCATCACAGCTTTGAAAAAGGACATGTAAAACTGAACCATACCAATTTCCTCGGTTACACAAAAAGATGAGAATGGCAAATTGGTTATCGTTGAAAAAGAAGCTGAAATAGTCCGGCTCATTTATGATTTATATCTGAAAGGCTATGGCTGCCGCAAGATTAAATCTTACCTTGAAAAGAACGACATAAAAACGGTAACCGGAAAGTCTGAATGGAGCACTTCAACTATTGATAGGATTCTTTCCAAATGAGAAATATATCGGAACTGTTTTATCTCAGAAAAGCTATGGTGAAAATTGCCTGATGCACAAGCAGGTGAAAAACAACGGGGAGCTGCTGCCTATGTATCTTATAGAGAATAATCATGAAGCGATTATAAGCAAGCAAGGAGGTTTTTGAGGAAGTTCAACGAATGAAATCTTTGTAAACATGAGAAAGCCCACTTTACTTTAAAAAAATAATTTACTATGGTGGATATTTTTGTATTGCCGCGCAGAACGTATGTTTGATATAATGCTGATGAGAAAGTTAAACTTGAGTTGGTGAGTAAAATATGAGTAAAAATAAGAAAACAAGTGTTATATCCGTCCAAGACATTTCTGTCACCATAGCTTCATTTGATATGGATGATTATATTTGCATCACTGATATGGCAAAAGCCAAAGGTGGCGATGCACGGGCTGCTGACATTATTAAAAATTGGATAAGGAATCGCTCCACGTTGGAGTTTTTAGGAACTTAGGAGAAGATGTATAATTCCAAATTTAAAGTGGTCGAATTCGACCACTTTAAAATGCAAGCTGGGTTACCGACTTTTGTACTAAGCGCAAAGCAGTGGATTGAAAAGACAAATGCTATCGGTTTATATGTTCAAGCCGGCAGATACGGTGGTACTTATGCCCATAAAGATATTGCCTTTGAATTCGGTTCTGCAATCAGTCCGGTATTTAAACTGTACCTTCTCAAAGAGTACCAGCGTCTCAAAGATTTAGAGCATAATCAACAGAAATTGGAGTGGGATGCCAAAAGGTTTTTATCAAAAACAAATTATATAATACATACGGATGCTGTCAAAAAATATATACTTCCACAGAGTGATTATGTAAAACAAACAGAATGGCTTGCTTATGCTGACGAAGCCGATTTATTAAATGTAGCACTTTTCGGGTGTACGGCGAAACAATGGAGGCAGGCTAACGAAGAATTGGCAAAGAAAAATAATATAAGAGATTTTGCATCGATCAATGAATTAACGGTTTTATCAAATCTCGAAACACATAACGCCGAGTTGATAAAAGAAGGAAAAAGTAAAGAAGAAAGGTTTAGAATATTATTGGAAATAGCTCGTTATCAGATTTCCATACTGGATGAAGCAGATAAAATGAAAAGATTGCCATAAAAGGATTGAAACCGATGAATGCATTTTATTCAGTTATAAAAAAGAATGTGGAGTGTTTTGGTGGAACATTTCTTGAATTAAGCGATCTTTACGATTTTATTGAGCTGGAAAGTAAGAATTTACGGCTGCTGGCCACTACTCCTGGAGGCTATCAAAACTTTGCTCAGGCTGTATTGGATTTAATAGCAGATGGAATTTTAATAGCCGTGAATCCTAAAATCAAGAGCAATGGTTATCCCTCTCTGCCTTTAAAATATCGTAAGAAAAAGGTTACTTTAAATCAAGATGATATCAAACGGGAGATTCGCAAGTTAGCCTTGCCGTTAAACATTGAATATTATTTGTCCAAACCCAATGAGTTTATCGCCGACAAAGATAAAATACTGATTATCGAAAATTTCTTCAAAAAAAGCAAGGCCCCGCTGGCCAGCATAAATGAGCGTTCTTATGAATTATTTCAAGATGAAAAATATCTACGTGGCCGAAAGGGAGAAGTTGGGAGCGGGCAAAGAATTTTAAAGAACTTAGGCTTGACGTATTCTGATCTGAACTGTTACATAACCTATGAGCCCTTCTTCTATATTATAAAAAGTAACCTTTTAAACAAGCTTCACCGCAATATTTTAATTGTAGAAAATATGGACACTTTTTGGTCTGTAGAAAGCGCTTTAAGTCAAACGAAGCGGGATGTTTTTGACATTGTTATATACGGTGAAGGCAAAAAGATTTTTAGTAGCTTTAAGTTTACCGAATCACTAGGATTAAATAATGATGACACTTATTTATACTTTGGCGATATTGACCATGAAGGCATAAATATATTGTCTGAATTGTCAAAAGCATACCAAGAGTATTCTATTGAACCGATGGTTCCCCTTTATGAATTAATGTTGAGACATGCAAATCTTTCTATTCTTAAGCCATCCAAGGAGGGACAAAGGTTTAACGAAGAAAACTTTTGTAGATTTCTGGCCTTTTTTACTGAACGCTCTGTAAAAACGATAACAGAAATTATCGGAAAAGGCTTGTATGTTCCCCAGGAGATTTTGTCGCTTCCCCTGTTAATTCATTACTTTTCGGAGGCTAATACATGAGCAATATAACAAGAATTGCCGTTGAGATGGATAGCCGGATGGTTAATCTACGAGTTTTCTACCCAATATTTCACATAAACAGTTCTCAATCCACATTGGAATCTCCTTATAATCTTACAAATCTCTGTCTGGCCTTACTGGCTATTTTGCTAGAGGAGGGAAAACTTCAGTTTAAGAACCTGACCCTTGATGAAATTGCCGTCTTCATGAGGGAATATATTTTGATTGCCTATAACAAGGAGATTTCTGAAATAGAGTCTAATAAAATTGTCGGCTATCTGTTGGATAGGCTCCATAGCGATAAGGCGTTGGAGTTCTTTTACTATAGCTGCAGCAAAAGAAGGGTTGTCAGAGACTCGGATACCCTTAAGTTAGTGGAGCAGCATATTGTACAAAACCGGATTGAATACCAGATCAGCACCTATGGATTAGACTTCTTTCTTAAAACAAAAGAATTCCCGGAAGAAAGTTTAATTACAATCAGCCTGCTGTTATTAAGAAAACAGATCGAGAAAAAGATGTTTTATAACGCTCTCCAGACTGTGAAAAACCTGAATGTACAGGTTAAAAAGCGTTTGGCGGAGAAAATAGATTTATTAGCCTTATTTAGTAGTGGAGGCAGTGATTTTAGTAACAAGTATCAAAGCTTCCGTGAAACGATTATGGGCCAGTTTGAGGAAGAGAGTGTTTGCTTTAGCGAATTAAATACCGTGATAAACGAAACCAGGGAGGAATACTTAAACAAGAAAGAAGAAAATAAAATCACTGAAAAAGACGAGAAGCATCTGGAAGTCCTTTATGACATTGAGATCGAGTTAAATAAGGCCACGAAAGAACACCGGCGTTTATTGGAAGAATCGGTTATTATGCCGGAAGATGTAGAGAAAATAAGAAAAATGCGCATAAAGGCAGCCCATGGCGAGCGCTTTAATTTTTTGGGTCAGTTAGAACGAATTGTTAAAGATGACGAAAGCCCTGAGGTTCTTCAATATATCATCAATCCTTTATTATCAGTAAGGCCTAATAAAACATTTAACCCCATCAAGGCTTTAAGCCCGCAGCGCCTTGTAAGCGGGGAAAAAGAAGATGATGGATCCATCGAGGTTCTTGATGCTATTGACCGTAAGTATCTGGATGATATTATTCGGTTGCGTATCCAAAATAACTTTAGGTATTTTATCGTAACGCTGCTTAGGATGCTGGAGATCAAGCGTTCTTTCGATTTAAAAGAATGGTATGAAAAACTAACCGAGTGGTATGGACCAATGTCCGCAACCAGCGCCGATATTGTTAGTTTTATTGTCGCAATCAATCATACCGATCCGGAAAATTCTACGAAAAGGATTTCTCTTCAGCATATTCATAGGCCTGTTGATGAGGAAAAAATTGATTTGCCTACAATTATTTGTATCGTTTTAACATTAGGTTCGTTTAGCGGCCTCCCGTCGGCGGTGGAAATAAACCCGGCACCCGATGAAGATATCCAGTTGGGGGATGGGATTAAGGCCACGAATTTGATATTCGAAGGGGTGAATTAGATTGCCTGGCACAAGCAGGGAAGTCTTAGAATATTCTTTGGAAATCGTCTATAAGCTCGTGGCTGGAGAAGATGTTTCCGAGTTTAAGAATAAAGAGCTTTTTTATAAATACGCCAATGATGAAGTTGAAGATTGTATAGATCTGATTTGCTCTAAATTCAGCTTAAGCATTTTTAAAACGATGGACGGTAAAGCTCTTGTCCTTACTCCGGGCATCGAAAACAAGGCTTTCGGCTATAACAACGAAGAGCTTAGAAGAAAATTATGGGGTAATAATGAAAAACTCTATATAGCGTATTTTATTATCATGGTCATCATCACGATGTTTTATAAAGAATCTGCCATGGACAGCAGTGTTCCCTTTATTTATATCAAGGACGTTATTGATGAAGTGGACAAGAAGTTTAATGCCCTTATAGAACGTGAAGACTTGGAAGAAGTTAGCCGGGAATATTCCTATAATTTTGCCGCTTTGGCAAAAAGTTGGCATAAGATGATGGTTAAAAAGGATGAAGAAGATTTGGGCAATTTAGGTTTTAAGGATAAAATCTCGGCTGTCAGTACAGTCTGCCGTTTTTTAAATAATGAGGGGTTGATCCTGATTGAAGCATACAGAGGAGAAGGCGGCGGGATCGTACCTACCGAACGGTTCAAATCTATTATCTATAATTTTTTTGAAGACAGGGGCAATAAATCACAAATCCTTGAATTTACAAGGCAATTGGGAGATGAATAAAAATGCCGTATGTCAATCGTTTTCGCGTTGCTAATGTGCAATACAACGAGGGGCGACAGCAATATGACGACTTTATGCTAACCCTTCTCGGCAAATCGACGGCCTTCGAAATGGAAAATGGAGGAGGAAAATCCGTTTTATTGACTATGCTAATCCAGGCTGTTTTGCCTAAAACCGATCTCAGCACTTTAAGCAAAAACCGGTATGAGAATCTCTTTCTGTCTACCTCTAACGATAAACCTCACCATTCCGTGATTGAGTGGGAATTAGATGCGGGCAGCCAATATCGCTATATGGTTACCGGTTTTTGCGCCAGAAAAACCAAAACCAACGTCAATGACCAAGAACAAGACGACAGCTTAGACAAAAAGAGTGTTGAGCACTTTTCTTATGTTCTTTATTATAATAAAGCCTGCAAATATGATATAGAGTCGTTGCCTTTATGTGAGAGAAGCGAAAATAAAATCCGCTATATCGCTTATGATCAATTGCGCGAGCATTTGAATAAATTGAAGGCTGAAAAACAGCCGGTGTTTATCTTTGACAACAATAAGATTAATTACTGGCGGCATATCCGCAATCACGGCATTTTGGATCCGGAATGGGAATTAATTCGCGGTGTAAATTCCGGAGAAAACTCGGTGATAGCTTACTTTCTCCAGTATAAAAAGTCACGAAGCCTGATAGAGAACTTTCTACTCAAGATGATTGAGAAGATTGATCATATGGAACTGGATTATGCTGATAAAGGGACTGCGACGGAAGAACAATTAGCCAAGACTTTGCTGGATATTAAAGATCAGCTTAAGAGGCTGATTAAAGAGAAAGAATGCAAACAAGAATACCTGAAGGTTATTGAATTTTATAATATGTTACGGGCGATCGAAGAAAGGCTGGAGAAAAAATACCTGGAATTAGCAGAAATTAATGACGAATGTGCGGAAGTGTATAGCAATCTTCTCCTGATCATGAAGGAGTTGGAGGAACAGAAAACCGGACTGGACAGGGAAATGAAAGAGGCTCTGTCCCAGTTGGATGATTACCAATTTTGGAATAAATGTCTGGAAATCAGAAATTCTGAAATAGACCTCGTTTCATTGACAGCCGAAACCGAATTGCAACAAAGCGACGCGGAGGAATTAGAAAAAAGGCGGGATGAAACCACAGCGGAGTATAATCTTTCCCGGTCGCAAAATAAATATCTGCAATATCTGGAAAACCAAGAGGAAATGGTTCGTATTCAACTTGTTATCGGACAAGGAGAGAAGGAACACGAGCAACTAAAAGAAGAACGGGATCTCTATGGGTATAATTTAGTAAAAGAAATTGAGAAAGAAATTTCTGTTTTTACCGGTCTCCGTTCTGAAAGTGAAAGCAAATTGGCTGAAGTGGAAAAAAAGAGAGAAGATCTAGCTGCCCAAACAGGCAAGCTCAATACGGCAATTGGTGGACGGAATGAGAAGAAAGCAGAGCTGGAACGTCAGTTAACTTCTATAGAGCAAAAGATTAAAAAGCTTTATCAGGAAATCAAGCCGGCTGGAAGCTCTTCCCTGTTGTTTTTACCTGAAGAGGAAAAAAGTCAGGTTTCTGCTTCACTTATCAAGATGAGAACCGAACTTTCTTTATCGCAGGAACAAAAGAAAGCTTTAGAAAATGAAGCTCATAATAAAAAGGTCGAGGAAGCCGAAAAGAGAGGCTCTCTTAAAAGTGCCGAAAAAGAACTAAACACTATTAGCGGGTATCTTTCCGAATTCATGACCATTAAAAGAACCGTTGACTCTTTGCTGCTTAAATATGCGAAAAATGAAACGTATGAAGCATTGATCGCCAGAATCGAGGAGGAGGTCCGACGGGAATATGGCGCGATCGCCCAGTGTGATATCAAGGAGAAGATTCTGCAGCAAAAGATTAGGCTCTTAGAAGAAAAGGGGTATTATCTTCCCAACCAGGATATTGTGGCCTATGCCGATTTTCTAGGCAAGAAGGGCTTTGCGACCATCTTCTTCGGGGCGGATTACTTGATTAATGACGTCTCTGATGAAGAGCGGATGAGACTCTTAGAAAATAATCCTCTGCTGCCGTATTCTTTAATGCTGAGCGGCGAGTCCTATAAAAAGCTGCAAAACAATGAACAGCTTCTGAATACAAAAATCGGGGATCATCCGATTCCTGTGTTTAACTACGATAGGATCCGGCAAAATGCTGTGCCCGGTATCACGGACATCATCTTTGCCTGTGGCGATAAAGACCAATTTTATAATCTCAGCAACAAAGAAGACTTTTATAAGAATCTTCTAAAGGAACAGGCTGAATTAGTCCAAACGAAAGAAAAGGCAGAAACTCAATTGAAAATTAAACGTGAGGATAAAGAGGCGGTTGGTAAATTCCTTGATATGAGAGCGGAAGCTGAGAATAAAAAGGCGGAAGAAACCTATCTACTGGAACAAGTATCAGATTTAAAGCAGGTTTTGCAAAGTCTTACAGCCCGTATAAAGGAATGCGATAAGGAATCACGCGAGCTTGGCGATAAAATTATCCAAACGACCAGTGCTATCAAACAGGCGGAGCAAATCGAGGAAGCCTTGCGGGTATATATCGACTTGGAAAGGCAGGTTCATCCCCTTAAAAAAGCAATCGAAGAAACGGACTCTGATCTGAAGGAATATGCGAAACTCCTGGAGATTTCGCAACATGAGGCAGAAATCAATAATGGCGTTATTAAAGAATACGAAGAGAAGGCGCGTCAGATAAAAGCTCAGCTTGCACAATTGGAAGATGAATTGAAAAAGATCGAGTATGGCAATAAAGCAGGCGAGTACCTTGGGCTAAAACTTGAAGAAGCCCGAAACCAATACTATTCACGTCATGAAAGCCTGCAAAATAAGACCAACGATTTGCTTCCATACAGAAGGCAGAGGATTGGGCTGGAAAAGTCTTCGAAGCAATTCCTGGACGATATGAAGGATATTGGTTATTTTCCAGATTATTTTGTTGAAAAAGCCAAGTCCGAAATATTGCTGACTGTTTCCGATGAGCGAATCGGCGAATTAAAGAATGCCCAAAAAAGACTGGATAAAGAAGCGAAATCCATCCGGCAGGCCTATGCGACTCTCAGTGGGAAATGCAATACTTTGAGGGGGAGCATAAATGGACGGAAAGAAGCTCTGGCTCCTAAGGCCTATGTGCTGTTTTCAGAGTTGAATACCTGTGAGCTGGTTAAAGAACGGACCGAAGTCCATAATGAAAGGATACAGGCTTTAAATGCATCTTTGAGAAAAATTAAGGAAGACTTGGATTCGTTAGAAAAAAGGAAGTCTGGTTACGACTTGGAAAGGAATAAATTTATAGCGTTTATTGGACTTTATAAGATCGAAAAACGCTCTGATGTTCGCACTGAGAGAATGACTTCTTATGACGAACTATCCAAAAATCATACCAGGGCAACGCAGCAATTAGACGTCCTTTCAGAAAAGCTGAAGAAAGAGATAGATAAGATAGAAAAAGAGGCCAAAACTTTATCTTTAAACAGCGACTACCTGGCGACAATGAGTGAATGGGGCAATCAGAATTGTCTTTACGATGTTCAACGGCAGTTAAGCGCAATCGATGAAATAGTGACTTTAATTGCTGAAAAAATAAGCGAACTTGATAAGGAAATAGAAAGCCTGGAAAAATACCAAGATACTTTTGTTCAGCAGTGCCTGCAAATTGCCGAGTCCATACTGACAAAACTTAAAAAGTTAAATAGTTTACCCAAGGTTGATGTGTTTGGCCAAAAGCTCAGAATGGTCAAATTCAACAACATGGAAACTGAGTATAGCGCTGATCTGAAAATCGAAAATATCCGGGAGTATATTTTCAGCCTGGTTAATAAGGTTGAAGCGGAAGAGATGAAACAAGATAAATTAAGCTTGGCGCTGGCCCCAAAGATATTGCTTTCCAAGATCATCGACCTTAATAAAATTAGAGTGATGATTTATAAGGTTGAGCCTAAACCGGAAGACTGCCGATATATTAACTGGGATGAACTTGAGGGTTCCGAGGGACAGGCTAACGCAATGACAATCACGTTGCTGATCAGCATGTTGTCCTATATCCGCTCGCTGCGAATTGGTGAAAACGCCTTAAAATCGTCAAAAGTCTTAATAGTGGATAATCCGTTTGGCTCCACGGGCGCCAATTACCTGTGGGATCCTATGTTTGATATCCTCAAAAAAAATAACTTCCAGCTAATCACGCCTGGTTGGAAGATAGAGGAGTCAATAGTCTCTAAATTTGAGATTTATTACAAATTTGCCAAACAGGATTACGCCAACGATAAAACCGGTGTGGTTATTAAAGAAGTAAGAACGGAACTAGACTTAAAGAAAGTACATTACGAAGAAATTAAAGAGCCGACATTGTTTTAATTTGAACGACGGTTGATGTTTTGGAACATTCTTTTTGGAATGTCCAGATATCAACTTTATTTTTTGCATCGAAGTCCTTTATTTATAAGAATTTCGGTGTTTATGGCACGGCTTGCCTGACGGAGAAAAAGATTGGTTTGCATGGCAAGTTTTTAATCAATGACCTTCCGGGAATACAAATCAACGATTATAAAAATATAATAGAATTTGTTTTCAAGTTTACAGCAGGTTACATCACTTACCCACACACTTGATTGGGACCCTTTATTGAGAATTACAGTAAATGCGCCGAGATTTTTGCGCGAGAAGCTTAATGATTGCAAAACGGCGTATCTTTTGGAGTTACCTATCGCGCCAAGACAAAAGAAATCCCTACCAAACGAATTAAGCAACTTTCAGATATTCTCTGTATTTCACCTAAATTATTGACATCTATTACAACTCAGGGTTTGCGCATCTTTTTTTATATCCTCAAGGCACACCGAAAATTGTGTGTTATTGTCGAAACAACCTGCGGTCTGTACTAATGGTCATAGGCCCAGGGTACAAAAAGTAGCCGTTTTGGAGGGAGGCAGCTTTGGTTCGTAATTTGCAATTGCTTGTTTTTTTTGACTGGCAACATATAGTCAATGACATTTTGACAACATAATTGATTTTGCCGTGACAGCTGCTAAGATAAAAATAGTAAACCAATACCCATACGGAGAAATAAAGTTTTAAGGAGAAAGAGAAAGTATGAAAAAGTTTTTATTAATTCCAGCGATCATGGCGCTTATTTTATTCGCTGCCTCCTGTGCGCCGAAGCCTGCCGGCGTGGAGTTCGGCGATCCTGTGCTGGAGTCCATGATACGCGAGGCGCTGAACAAGCCGGAGGGAGTCATCACCGTCGCCGAGGCGGAAGCGGTGGAAGGGCTGAAACTGGGCCTAGAATGGCGGCAGGGCGGCTACCCCGCAGGGACCCAAATCACGGATGCCGGCGCGCTCAAGTATTTTGTCAACCTGAAACGCCTTGACTTAAGCTTTCACGCTGTTGCCGACATCTCCCCGCTAAAGGGGCTGACCATGCTCGAGGAACTCCAGCTGGGCGGCAATCGGATAAGCGATATTAGTCCAATCGCCGGGATGACCGAGTTAAGGGGCCTTGCTTTGTTCAACTGTGAGGCCGAAGATTACGGTCCGCTCAGAAATCTTGGCAAACTGGATTCGCTCTATATCGACTGGTCGACCTTCGGTGATCTTGGTGTGCTTTCCGGCCTGACTGAGCTTCGCATCCTGAGTATCGCCCATACGCGGGTGAGAGACCTTGCTCCCCTGGCCGGGCTTACAAAGCTGCAAAGCCTTAAGCTGGAAGGCTGTAACGTCAAGGATTATTCACCGTTAAAAAGTCTTTACGCGAATCTCAGGGAGAAAGATTTTGAAATGCAGGAAACCGCCGGTGCGGCGGAAAAGCCGGGTGTCGTAGCATTCAATGACACGGAGCTGGAAAAACGCATCCGCGCCGCCATGAACAGGCCGGACGGCGACATCACGCTGGCGGAAGCGGCAGCGGTGAAAAAGCTCAACGCCGGCAACAAGTCCTATGAAGACCGCAGCGGAAAAATCCGTGATCTCAGCGCGTTGCAATATTTTACCGGTCTGGAGGAATTGTGGATCACCTTTCATGAAATATGGGATCTAAAGCCTCTATCCGGGCTGACAAACCTGACCGCGCTGGATATCAGCGGCTGCCAGGTTACCGATCTGACTCCCCTTAAGGACCTCACCAAAATGAAGGTGCTGATCATGTGCTTCGGCAATCGGATTAAGGATCTGCAAGCCCTTGCCGGCATGAAAGAACTTGAGCAGCTGGACGCCAAGGATATCGGAATCAGGGACATTTCCGCGCTGGCGGGCTTGCCCTTACTCTGGGAGGTACAATTAAACGGCAACGAAATCATGGATATCGCTCCGCTGGCCAAATTGAGCGGATTGAAAGTGGTCCTGCTTGACGGGAACCCGGTTGCCGACTATACACCGCTGAAGGACATCTATCCCCGGCTGGAAACAAAAGATTTTAAGATCAAATAAGGAGTGCCTCATGACAAGCTTAGCCAAGCGGCTGAAAGCCGTGCTAGCCAATTTTAAAATCACCAACAGCATGCTGGCCAAGGGCCTTAGCGTGGACCCTTCCCTTGTCAGCCGCTGGACCAACGGACAGCGCAAGATCAAAAGCGACAGTGAGATGATGAACCGGCTGGCCGACTATATCCTGTCCCGCAATATGTCCTCCGCCGATATCGAATGGCTGCAAGACCAGTTTGAAAAGGACGGTCTGGGCGCCGATCTCTTCTCCATGTCGGAAATCAAGCGCTATTTGATGGCCTGGCTTTTAAGCGCCAGGGTTGAAACGGTTCAGTTCGTCCAGTCCGGCGACAAGGCCGCCCAGGGGTTTGCGCCTTTGCCCGGGGAACGGGAAGAAGACGCTGCGTCTATGCCCAGGATCTATCGGGAGGATTACGATGTAAAAATCGGGTTCATGGATATTGCGCTGTATACCGAAACCCTCCTTTCGGCCCTACCGGTCGGCAACGCGGTCCAAATCCACCTGTCGAACGAGGGCGTCCGCACAATCGCCAATGACTCCCTATCCGCCTGCCTGATCAAACAGGCCGCAAAGAGGGATTTACAGATCCGTCTGCTCGTTTCCCTGGCCGGAAACACCTTTGCCGTGTCCAGGCTTATTTCGCAGTACATGCAGCTTATCGTTACCGCCAAGATGGAGATCTTTGTCGTGCACGGCATGGCGCAGGCGCTGGCCCACCACATGTGCATCCTGTTTCCGGGGCAGTGCGCGGTGATGATCATCGAAACTCCGGACACTGCGGCGCAGCCGGTCGCCACGCTGATCAAAGACCGACTGTTCCTAAGAGAATTAGAGAAGAGCTTTGAGCGTTCCTTGCGTTTTTCCCAGCCTATCATGACAAGATACAACGATAATTACAGCCGGAACATTCTGGAAATCCTGTACCTCGAGTTTGCGATGCAAGGGAACCTTGCTATCGTCAAGGATAGTATGAACCCGATGTTCATGACCCGGGAGGTATACGACGAGATGCTGCGGCATTTCGGGAACAAAGGAAACAAATTCGTCTGGCGCAGCGCTGAGTTTGCACGTTTCAAGAGCGGGATGGACGAGAATTTGAGAATATCGGTTTTCCGCGAGATCTTGCCGCTTTCACGGCTGAAAAGCGTGGTGAACACGGGTGTTTGCCCGATGCCGGCGCTGTATTTCATGGGTGCTGGAAAGATCGAGGTGCCCGCTCCGGGGTGCGTGTCTATTTTGGAGGGGTATATCAAGTATCTCGAGGAGGCGCCCAATTTTAACCTGCATATCACGGGGGACGAATCAATTTTTCGCCGCGACAGCTGCTGGCACATCAAGGAAAATCACCATATCGCCCTGCACACTTGGGAGCAGGATGAGCCGGCTCTAATTTATTCCGACCAGCTTATGCTGACGCATGAGTTCCAGAACTATTTTGAATCCCTGTGGGACCGGAACTACTATTCCGCCGGCGCCAAGAAGCAGACCACGGATATTCTTCGGCGTATTATTGCCGAACTGAAGGCCCGGCATTTGCAGTAAAGTTGTTTGCATTTGGCGCAAGAGCAATCCTTGGCCGTACAAGAAAAGCCGGGTAGGTTTTGGACACATGGTCATTGCGATAACCTGTCTATCATAGTACTGCTTTTAAGATTGGCATCTTTTTTGACCTAACTTCTCAAAATATTTAAGGCAATGGGGACTTGAACCTTCGTGGTTTAAGTCTTTTTGCTATTATAGTTTTTAATGCGGATAAAGGAGTTCGGAAAATTATGAGAGTCTATATTGTCGGAGTTTCGTATGCTGGAATGCACCATTCAACGGATGGATGCAAAACATTTTGGTGAAGCTTCTTACAGAGGCATAATTGTCGCAAACAAACACAACAAACACTGGTCGCGTTTGACATCATAGCTGAATCGTGTTATAATTCAGATATCAAAAAGATAATTGGAGAAATTGATTATGATTATTAAGTCATCCGCAGAACTACGAAATAATTACCGTAAGGTTGCCGACTTTTGCATTAAAAGCAATGAGCCAGTTTTTCTCACCAATAATGGGGAAGGTGAGCTGGTTGTCATGTCAATTGAGGCATATAATAAGCAGCAGCAAAGCTTGAAGATTCAAAAGGATCTCCTGCGAATAGAAGCTGAAAAGGCTGCCGGCCATGTGCGCTATTCGCCTGCATCTGAGGTTTTAGGCGAAATGCGTAAAATCATCGATAGAGCCAAGGTGGCAAATCGTGAGTGAAATTGAGAAGACCTACAATGTGGATGTAAATGATTCCGCAAAACTGATGATGCTTGAACATATCATTTTTTTATCTCAAGTAAGCGTTATAGCTGCCGAAAAGCTATATGAGAGCTTTGAAAAAGCATTTGATTCACTTTCGAAGTTTCCGCACAGATGCCCTGTGTTTGAAACTCCTTATACTGTTTTCGAATACCGGCGCTTGGTTGTTGACAGGTATGTCTTACTTTTCATCATAGACGAGCAGAAAAATATAGTACATGTCGAATACATATGGGATTTGAGGCGGGATAATGCTTTGTTGTAATGAGATATAAAATATATATAAAAAATTGTGCGTCTTTTTTGATCTAACTTCTCAAAAATTTAGGTGTATATAGATGCCATGCGGTAAAAGCCGCATGGCATCTGCCTTTTTTGGGGCATCGGGTATTATCGTAAATTAAAGTAAGTTCTTCAAGATATCGGCTTATTTTAAATTCTAAAAATATATGAAAAAGTATTGACAAAAATATATTACTGACATTATAATGTCAGTAATAAGAGATGCGAAGATCTTCTTTCGCTGCACTTGGCAAAGTTAGAGGCAAGGAGAAAATGTATAGCGTAAGAGTCTACTGAAAATAGAGAGGGTGATGGCAATGAAAATTCCACAACTTAGAGTTTTAGTTTGTTCGTTTTGTGGACGCCGTTGTATCTATTGCCGCTCTACCGGAGAAGGGTGGCCCTGCAACTCGCCTTTCCGTTTCATCAACATTGAAGACGCGTTGTACGTTTGTGCTCTTTATAAAAGTCACGGCGGTACGGACGTTAAGATAACGGGTGGCGACCCAGTGTTTTACCCACAACTTGTCCCGTTTGTGCGACGTTTAAAGGATGAGGTTGGCATTTCAAAGATTGAGTTAATCACCAGAAGCCCATTGATTGCTGACAAAATAGAGGAACTTATTGCCGTAGGGCTGGATGTTTTGAATTTTTCTCTCGATACGGTCAATGAAAAAATGTATGCCGCCGTTACGGGGGCGGACGATTATGAAAGGCTGATAGAAGCGATAAAGGTTTGCTCCATGTTAATACCGTGTAAAATAAACGCTGTTATGATGAAAGATATTAATGATAATCAGATAAACGAACTTATTGCTTTTTGTGAAGCCAATTCCATTAAACAGCTAAAACTTTTGGACATAATTATAGATTTTCAGGACGATGGAGCAGGTAATAGCCAGCACATAAAAGAACTCTACGGGGATATTAGCCTTCGTGATATGTATGTATCCTTAACGCCTATTTGTGAACTCATAAAAAAGAAAGCCGTTTACGAGGCGGAGGTGTTTCAAGGCGGGCTTGGACATCCAATGAATCAATACACATTACCGTCCGGCTTAATAATAACTGTCAAAAACTCCGAAAACGGAGCGTGGTATGGGGATTCGTGCAATGCTTGTCGGTACTTCCCTTGTCACGACGCACTTATGGCACTTCGATTGACTCCCGACAACAAATTGCAGCACTGTCTTCTAAATGAGGATAACTCGTTTTCTCTTGAAGGCGTGACCTCCGAAGAGGCTAACAGGGTTTTTGAAAACTCCTTAAAGCTGTATAAAAATGCCCGTTTCGTGAAGTAAGTGTAAGGAGACTAGCGTGAAAGAAAATTACAAG
>DHRG01000010.1:0-5680 GCA_002408285.1 Peptococcaceae bacterium UBA5318
GGTCAGCCTCCTACCCGATTTATTTCCAAGGAGGAACCATTATGAAAAAATACCCCGTTTTTTTAGTGACGCTTTATGTGGCTTGCGAATTGATCGCCAATATCACTGCCGGAAAAATGACGACGGTAGGTCCGCTTGTGGCGCCCGCCGCCATATATATCTTTACAGTCAGTTATACTTTATTGGATCTTATTAACAGGGTGCTGGGGAAAAAAGAAGCGCGTCGCGTTGTTAAAGGGGCTTTTGCGGCCAATTTGCTTTTGGCTTCTTATATGATCTTGGCCGTTAAGCTGCCCCATCCCTCATCCTGGCAGGGACAGGAAGCCTTCGTCATGACCCTGGGCAACACGCCCCGTATTACGCTGGCTTCTCTCACAGCTTATTACCTCTCCAGCAATATTGATATTATTTTTTATCAGCTCTTGAAAGACAAAGCCGCGCCCTGGCTGAGAGTACTAGGTTCCAACAGTGTCAGCCTGCTCGTGGATACGGTCGTCTTTATCACGCTGGCCTTTGGCGGGTTAATGCCTTTGCTGCCCTTAATAAAAGGACAATACCTGATCAAACTTGGAACTACGGTAGTCACCATACCCATCATCTATTTGACGCATTTCCTGGGTTTTGAAGAAGAGGGCCTGCCTAAAAGCGAGGAAACATCATGCTGCTGAACATTTTTGAACTGGAAACAAAAGAGTATTATGAACGGCTCCGGCTGTTGGCCGGCAAACATTCCCGGCATCATTGCCTTGGTTTTTGGGGTCAGCCGGATCAGGCGGCTATGGACATCTTTTCTCAAAACGGTTATACTTTCATCGACCTTGATATCCCGCGCCCGGACAATATCTGCCCGGCTTTTGTCCCCCAAACGACCTGTCAGATCATTCAAGTTATTTTAGCCAACGCCTGTGCGTTACGGGAGCGCCTGGATTTTATCCTTGCCGCCACAGGCCCCGATAAGTGCGAACAGGGCCGCCAGACGGCGGAAATTTTGGAGCGCCTGGACTTTCCGGTCATCAATGCCAGCAACACCAACAAGACTCCTTTGCGGGCCAGTCTTATTTCTAATGCTGCAGGCCCTTTAGGGCCGCGCGTCAGCCGCATTATGGAGCTGGCCTACCGGCCGCTTGCCAAAGAAGAGGAAATATACTACCAAAGCAGGCAGATCAAAGAAGCGGAAGTTATCTTCCACGGCGTGCCCCCTGCCGATCTGAGCCTGCTGGAGCTCTTCCCCGACAACACCCGTATTGAAGGCTGGACTAAACTGGTGGAATTAGGGGTTCCCGGACGGGTCGATTTGGAATGGCGGATCGCCCCGCAACTGCCAGTTGTCTTTTTTACACAAAGCTTTTGCCATAAAGGGCTGCTGGCCGCATACCTGGCTAAATCAACAGGGGGCTTGCACATCGAAGGCCACGGCGCTATTACCGGTTCTACAGAAGCCAAGCTTCAGGCCTATTTGGGTTTAGCCGGAAAAACTTTTCAGAGGGGTCCTCAGCCATGATCTATTGCGACGGCGGTTCTACTTATACAAAAATCCTTTACCCGGATGGCGCCGTAAAAATCCTGCCCACGCAAGATATGCTCGGCGATCAAACCAGCTGGTTTGATCTGGCTACGGGACATGCCGCTAAAAACCGCTGCGGCCGTTACGTTAACGAACTGATCGCGCTGGTGCACGGCACATTAAGCCTGGTGGGGGATGACCGGTTCACGGTGGTTGATATTGGCAGCCGGGATACCAAATATGCAGTCATTGAAAACCGCCAAACGGCATCCCTTGATTGGAATACCGGCTGCGGCGGTAATTTGGGTTTTACTCTGGAGCTTTTAGGTCAATACTACAACATAAATTATCAACTGCTGCAGCCGAATCCTAAGAAAATCCCAGTCGCCTGCGGTCTCCTGGCCATGGAGAAAATATTTGATGAGATCAATCACGGCGCCTTGCCCGATGAGGCCGTAGCCATGTTTATCAACGGTTTATGTTTCTATATCCACCAATTTTGCCAGTCCCCGACCCTCCTTTATCTGGCCGGGGGCCTTACAGAAAACGCCTGCTTTGTGCAGACGTTACGCCAGTATTGTGAAGTTAAGCCACTGGGCCGGGATATCCTGCTGCGGGGTTTGGCGGAAATCAGCGGGTGTGAAAACGCCGCTGACGCCGCCATTGGAAATTTTGTCCGGCGCACCATATAGGGTTACGGTTTAATGATATTTTAGAAAATCTGTAGTATACTTATTATGGTTTCGACCGGGATGGTTTCAACAATGAAGCCCAGGCCGGGCAAACCACGACAAGGGGGCAGCCGAATGCGTTCCTTATAAATGATTTATGCTTTTTGGGGGAGAATAAATTAAATGTTGAAGATAAAAAAATTGATTCGCGCAGCTTTTGATCCCTACTTACTTCTGGTACTCATCCTTATGTTATATAAAATCTATTTAATGTCGCAGGATCTTTCTTTAGATTTAAAGCGTGATGTCTATTTGATCAACGCCGGCTTGATTTTAGTGATTCTTGCGCCGGCATACTGTTTTAGCCACAGGACGCGAAAAATTTACCTTTATTTATGTGATTTGTTTTTCTCGTTTTTGCTTGTTGCGGATTTACTGTACTGCCGTTATTTTGGCACGTGGGTTTCTGTTTATACCTTCTTCGAATCTTCTAACCTGTCGGGTTTAGGGCCCAGTATCCTAACCCTTTGCGATCGGCATGACGGCATCTATATTATTGATCTTTTTATCCTGCCATTGATATTCAGATTTACTTCTTTCCCGGCGCCTCAACGCCGCCGGTTATTTTTGCGGGATCTTATGGCCGGCG
The DNA here is from genome assembly GCA_002408285.1 of Peptococcaceae bacterium UBA5318. GTDB lineage: Bacteria > Bacillota > Peptococcia > DRI-13 > UBA5318 > UBA5318. Next base: position 2,825 of record DHRG01000010.1, read on the forward strand.
CGATCTTGATTTCTTATCTCTTTTATCAAAACTACGATAACGGAAAAATACTTAGAAGATACAGCGCCAACGATACTCTCGCTACTCTTGGTCCCCTTGGGTTTCATGTGGCGGATGCGGCTTATTTTATCAAGGACCGGAACATCAAACTGACTGATAATGATAAAGCCGCTATTTTAAACTGGTATGCCCAAAAAAATAGCACAGCCGACACATCTAAGCAAACTGTAGCGGAGGGGAAGAATTTAATTGTGATCCAGGTCGAATCCCTCCAAAACTTTGTAATAGGGAAAAAAGTCAACAACCAGGAAATCACGCCCAATCTTAATAAATTAGTAAAGGACAGCCTCTATTTTACCCATTTCTATCCGCAAACAGTTGACGGTAATAGTTCGGATGCCGAACTGCTCATCAATACCTCGCTTTATCCCATCGACAAGGGCAGCACGTTTTTTACCTATCCTCTTAATGAGTACATATCTTTGCCGTTACTGCTTAAAAAGAAAGGATATCAAGCTGTTGCCATTCATGCGGATGAAGCCGGTTATTGGAATCGTAATATAGTTTATCCCAACCTGGGCTTCGACCAATATTTTTCCATAGAGAAAATGACGGCTACCGAAGAACTGGGAATGGGTTTAAGCGATGAAGCGATGTTCCGGCAATCGCTGTCCATTCTGGAAAGTTTACCGCAGCCGTTTTATTCTTTTATAATCACTTTATCAAGCCACTATCCTTTTATGATGCCGGATGGTTATAACTTGCTGGGTCTGGCGGGTGATCTCGCCAATTCCCATGTGGGCAACTATCTGCAGAGTGTCCATTATGCCGACAAAGCTATCGGCCAGTTTGTCGAAGACTTAAAAGACGCCGGCCTGTTGCAAAATACAGTCATAGCAATATATGGCGATCATGACGGCATGTTTGAAAGGGACAAACCGGAAATTGAAAGAGTGTTTGCCAACAAGCCTATAAGCGAGGAAGAGTGGACGCGCGTCTATGTTCCGGTGCCGCTTTTAATATACAATAGCGGCCTAAAGGCCAAAACAGCAGACGTTTATGGAGGGCAGGTGGATTTTTTGCCCACCATCTCCTATCTCATGGGCGTTAACAGTGATGATTACCGGTTTGCCATGGGAAACAACCTGCTGACTACCAAGGACGGTTACGCGATTATTCCGAGCGGGGATTATATAACCCGCGCCGCCCATGTTTCGCCCGATAAAGTTGAGAACGACTTAAGCGGTACTGATCTACACACTCTGCATATAGCTAATCTTATCATCAGAACTAATTTCTTTAGCCTTTATGACCTTGAATCAAATATAAAACCCACAAAATCAAGATAAAGAGGGCTCCACCCCTTTTTAATCCATATATCTATGTATACAAAAAACCTATGCATAGGCAAAAAACCTGCTCTTTCAGCAGGTCTATTTTTCTTAGGTGTCATTAGTACAAAATAGATGCACGTATTTTTTAATGTAGCTTATAACTTGGAGCGGGCGAAGGGAATCCCTCGCCACCAGCTTGGATGGGGCAAAATATAAACATACTAACCCTTAATTTTGGTTAGTGATTCAAAAGGAGGAGTAATTTAGGCTCAGGGAAAAGCCATGGGGTAAGAGTTACGTAAGAACTTTTATTCGTTCTAATATACCGGAACTGCCAAATATCCAGGGTGAAGAAATAAAAAATATTAGGGAGTCGATTGACTGCTCTCAATCAATGTTTGTAGAGATTTTGGGAGTGTCCAAAAAAACTGTTGAGTATTAGGAATCCGGTAAAAATATCCCTAATGGTTCGGCACAAAGATTGTTAGCCTTGTTAAAGAACAAGAAAGTGGATTTTATCAAGGAGGATTTGCCGAAAATTGGTGTGCATATAAAAATAACCCCTTAGTTAACGAGAAGTTCCCAATAAGTTCCCAATAAGTCAAATAAGATTTATCAAGTAAAACGAAGATTAAAATAAGCCCTTGTTAGACAAGGGCTTAAAAGTAAGCATTATGGAGCGGGTGAAGGGAATCGAACCCTCGCCACCAGCTTGGGAAGCTGGAGTTCTACCATTGAACCACACCCGCGTATTGTGATGTCGGAGGCGCGATGTTGGAGGCGGGAACCTCCCACATCGAACTTCTCATATCTCATCTTACAAATGGTGGGCGATGAGGGACTCGAACCCACGACCTCATGCATGTGAGGCATGCGCTCTAACCAGCTGAGCTAATCGCCCGTTATGATTTCAGAGGCGAGAGGTTGGAGGTGAAAACGGTTTTCTTCTCACGTCCCAACTTCTCACTTCTCGCTTTTTAATCTGGCGGAGCTGACGAGAGTCGAACTCGCGATCTCCTGCGTGACAGGCAGGCATGTTAGGCCAGCTACACCACAGCTCCGTAATGTAAGGTGCGAGGTGGGAAACTCCCGTTTCCCATTCTTCACACGCTCTTTCTATTATACCATCAATAGTCTTAAAAGTGGAGGTGAATAATACTTGCTTACTTTAACCTCTCACTTCCCGTTTCTTAGATATGGTGGGCGATGACAGGATCGAACTGCCGACATCCTGCTTGTAAGGCAGGCGCTCTCCCAGCTGAGCTAATCGCCCGTATACGATGTCAGGTGCGATGTCAGGGGCGAAAAACTGGAGATGAAACGATTTTTCTTCTCACGTCCAAACTTCTCACTTTTTGCTTCCCGTTTCTTGATTTGGTGACCCGGATGGGACTCGAACCCATGTTACAGCCGTGAAAGGGCCGTGTCTTAACCTCTTGACCACCGGGCCGTTATAGATACGCAAATGGTGAGCCATCCGCGACTCGAACGCGGGACACCCTGATTAAAAGTCAGGTGCTCT
>DHRG01000010.1:5756-31267 GCA_002408285.1 Peptococcaceae bacterium UBA5318
CTACCGACTGAGCTAATGGCTCATGAATTTTTTAAGAGGCTTTTTGGCCTCAGGTATATATATTACATGAGCCGACTTGGTCTGTCAACACACCTGGACCCATAAATTTAAGGAAATCCCGCTTGCTTTACCTATGATTTCAGAAAATCTCCTCCATGAAAATAGTTTGATTGCGGCCAGGTCCGATGGCAATGATAGCCGCTTTTACCCCCAGTAATTTTTCGATACGTTCAATATACTTACGGGCGTTGACGGGCAGACTTTCGTATTTCTGGATTTGGGTCGTTTCCGTCAGCCAACCATCCATTTCTTCATAAACCGGTTCACACTGCGACAAGGCTTTCAGACTGGCCGGAAAATTCCTGATGATTTCCCCTTTGTATTTGTAAGCGACACAAATCTTGATTTTCTCCATCTGATCCAGGACATCCAATTTTGTAATGGCGATACGGTTTAGGCCGTTGATCCTGGCGGCATAGCTCAGGATGACCATATCCAGCCAGCCGCAGCGGCGTGGACGGCCGGTGGTGGTGCCAAATTCATGACCCCGGTTTCTCATCAGCTCTCCGTCCGCATCAACCAGTTCCGTAGGAAAGGGACCTTCGCCGACCCTGGTGGTGTAGGCTTTTACTATCCCTATGGTCTTGTTGATTTCCGTCGGCCCTACTCCGGACCCGATACAAGCCGCGCCTGCGACCGGATGGGAACTGGTGACAAAGGGATATGTTCCGTGATCCATATCCAGCAAAGTGCCCTGGGCGCCTTCAAAGAGGACATTCTTTTTCTGACTGAGAAACTCATGAATGATAACAGAAGTATCCGTGATATATTTTTTTAAACGTGGCAAATAGCTGCGGTAGCGTTGAAAAATCTCTTCAAACACAAATCCTTCCACGTTATAAACCTGTTTGAACAGGCGGTTTTTTTCTTCTAAGTTTTTCTTTAAGCGTCCGGCAAACTCCTCTTCGTCCAATAAGTCTATGATACGAATGCCCACCCGGGCGGTCTTATCCATATAAGCCGGGCCGATGCCCCGTTTGGTCGTGCCTATTTTATTACTGCCTTTACTTTCTTCTTCCAGTTCATCCAGCCTCATGTGGTAAGGCATGACCAAATGAGCGCGTAAACTGATTTTAAGGTTGTCTGTACAAATCCCCTGACTTTCCAGATAATCCAGTTCTTTAATTAATACCGCCGGATCAATAACTACTCCATTGCCAATAATACAGGTTGTGCCCGGATAGAGGATACCGGAAGGGATCAGGTGAAGTTTGTACTCCTTTTCCCCTACGACGACGGTATGCCCGGCATTGCTTCCCCCCTGATAACGAATAACCATATCGGCTTTTTCAGCCAAAAAGTCGGTTACTTTTCCTTTTCCTTCGTCTCCCCATTGACTGCCGATCAAAACTACTGCCGACATAAAGCCACCCCCAATCAATTAACCTGTTGTTTAGTTTTCCCCACAATATCCCGCGCTACTACTAGCCCTGTAACAGAGGCCTGCATAAGACCCCTGGTAATACCGGCCCCGTCCCCAATCGTGTAGAGCCCTGTGACATCGGTTTCCAAATGTTCATTTACCTTAACTTTTGAGGAGTAAAACTTTACCTCCACCCCATACAGCAGAGTGTTTTTACTGTAAAGCCCGGGTGCTATCTTATCAAAAGCCTTCAGGGTTTCCACCAGCGAGGTTAAATAGCGCTGCGGCAATACAAAACTCAAGTCGCCCGGGACAGCGCTCTTCAAAGTGGGGACCGTCGTAGATTTTTTTAACCGCCCGGGATCAGTCCGGCGGCCTTTAAGCAGATCGCCCAGGCGCTGGACCATCACACCGCCGCCTGTCAGCATGTTGGCGCATTTGGCAATGTATTTGCCATATTCGATGGGTTGATTAAAAGGTTCGGTGAAATGCGTCGAAACCAGGAGGGCAAAATTCGTATTAGAGGTTTTCAGCTTGGGGTCCGCATAACTATGCCCATTGACAACGGCAATATCCCCATCATAGTTTTCTTCGGATACGATCCCGCCGGGATTCATGCAAAAGGAACGGACCTTGTTTTCAAAAGTATCCGCATAGTAGACCAGCTTGGCCTCATAAAGCTCGCGGGTCAAATGATCCATAATGGAATTGGGGACCTCTACCCGGGCGCCGATATCCACTTCGTTGTTTTCTGTTTTGACCTTGAGTTTTTTCATCTGTTCTGTCAGCCACTGAGCCCCGCTCCGTCCGGGAGCCGCGATCACATAGGGCGCCAAAACTTGTGTTTCTACTCCCTGCCGGTTTAGCAGCACACCTTTGGTTTCATTGTTTTCAACAATAATATCAACAACTGTGGTCAGTGGTAAAAACTCAGTTTTAGTTTCTTCTTTTAGGTGGTAGTACATCCTGCGCAAAACTTCGAAACTTAGTTCCGTGCCCAAATGACGGACCGGACAGGGGATCAGTTGGATCATAAACCGGGATGCTTCGTATATCAAGTCATCAATGATTTTCGAATTCAAACCGTGAACTTTTTTGGAGGCTCCAAAACTCAGATAAATATCATCCGCATAACGAATATATTCGCCGACCTTTTCCGGCGGTATATATTCCATGAGCCGCCCTCCCACCTCTGGGGATAGTGAGATCTTTCCATCACTAAAAGCCCCCGCGCCGGCCCAACCGCTCATAATGGAGCAAGGCTGGCAGCGGGTACAGCGCCCGAGTTTGGGAATAAAGCACCGCCGGTCATCTATATGCTTGCCTTTATCAATAATCAATATTTCCAAGCTTTTGTCCAACTTCGATAGTTCTAAGGCTGCAAAAATACCAGCCGGCCCCGCCCCCACGATAATCACATCATAAGACTTTTTCACCGGCATCCCTCCTTGAATGGCTTTAAAACCTAAGAAACGGTATTTAAGCACAAAAATAACTCAAATAGATAGTCCTACCTGAGTTAGTATGTCTTGAGTTTATGCATCTATTATTTTAGCAGACAAAATTAGGAAAGTCAAACATAACACGAATAATTTTTTGTTTTAGCTCTGCATCGTTCGTATTTGGCGGCTGCTAGGCCTCATGCACCCGATCCAAATCGACAAATTTAGTGAATTCTTTAATAAACCCTAATTCCACATTGCCTGTGGGACCATTTCTGTGTTTCGCGATAATGATTTCGGCAATCCCCGGTTTTTCCGTTGTTTCCGGGTTATAATACTCATCGCGGTAAATAAACATAACCAAATCAGCATCCTGCTCCAAAGCTCCTGACTCCCGCAGATGACTGAGCGAGGGCCTTTTATCCGCAGTCTGCTCCACCGCCCGGGATAGCTGTGATAAGGCTATGACAGGCAAATTTAATTCTCTGGCCAAAGCCTTTAGTGAACGGGAAATTTCCGAAATCTCCTGCTGTCTGTTTTCACTTTTTTTGTTTAACTGCATAAGTTGCAGATAGTCAATAATGACCATGCTCAAGCCTTTTTCCGCTTTCAGCCGCCGGGCCTTGGCCCGTAATTCCAGAAGGGAAATGGCCGGGGTGTCGTCAATATAAAGATTAGCCAAAGATAGTGGCTGCACCGCTTTGGTGAGCCTTACCCAGTCCTCGTCCAACAGATTGCCTGTTCTCAGTTTATGCTGGTCGATCATGGCCTCGGAACTCATTAAACGCTGCGCCAGTTGTTCACGGGACATCTCCAGACTAAAAATAGCCACGGGGGTTTTACTTTTGATCGCCGCGTTCTGGGCGATATTCAGGCCGAAAGACGTTTTTCCCATGGCCGGGCGGGCAGCCAGGATAATAAGGTCGGAGGGCTGCCAACCGGCTGTCAACCGGTCTAAGTCGCTAAAATGCGAGGGGATCCCGGTAATGCTGCCCTTTTGGTTAGCCAGCAGTTCAATTCTTTCCAGGGCCTCCCCCAGAACTTGTTTGACATGGACAAGTCCGCTGGTATTACGCTTGCCTGCTATCTCCAGGATCCTTTGCTCGGCGCTGTCCAACAGTTCATACGTATCTTCCTGATCCTCGTAACAACGGTTGGCGATTTGTGTTGAGAAGCGGATCAGATTGCGCAGGATGGCTTTCTCAGCCACAATATCGGCATAATGGCGAACGTTGGCGGCTGTCGGGACTACGTTGGCGATAGCGGCTACATAGGCGACACTCCCCACTTTTTCCAGATTATTTTCCTGACGCAACTCTTCGGTCAGCGTGATCATGTCAATGGGCTCCCGTTTGGCGTCCAAGCACAAGAGCGCAGAAAAAATCAACTGGTGGGCTTCTTTGTAAAAGCTTTCCGGCTCTAAAACCTCGGCAGCGGTATAGACAGCTTCCCGATCAATCATCATAGAGCCTAACACAGCCTGTTCGGCTTCCAGATTATAGGGCGGTATTTTATCCAGGAGAACGCTCATCTCCACAACCTCCAGCCTTATAATGCGCCCTGCCCGCATCCGGCGTTTTCAGCCAGAATATGCTCCAGAGCCTCGTTAATGGTTTTGACCAGGACAACCTCAATGCCGGTAAGATCACCGGGAACATCAGCATAGTTCTCCTGGGGGATCAGAATTTTTTTCATCCCGGCCTGTTTGGCGCCATAGATTTTTTCAAATATTCCTCCTACCGCCTTGATCCGTCCCTGGATAGAAATCTCTCCCGTCACAGCCGTGTCCTGACGGAGGGCTTTTCCGGTAACGGCGCTGTAAATTGCCAAGCAAACCGCCATTCCGGCGGAGGGCCCGTCTATTTTGCCCCCGCCTACTACATTAACATGTAGATCGTACTGTATTAAATCCTCGCCCGTCAGCATACGCATCACAGAAGAGGCGTTAAAAACAGAGTCTTTAGCCATGGAGCCTGCCGTTTCGTTAAAACGGATCTGCCCTTCCCCATGCTTTTTAGCAGGGAAGGCCACCGCTTCAAATTCCAGGACAGACCCTAGAAAGCCCGCGACTCCCAAACCGAAAATACGCCCCACCTCAGGGTTTTCCGATCCTTTTGCCGTTACAAACGGAGCAAGGCGCGCTACCTGTATCACCTCATAAACATCCTCTTGCGTCACCAGCAGCTTTTCCCCGTCCAGTTCCCGGCGCTCCCTGCGGTACAAAGCCAGTCCGTAAGCGTCGGCCAGCAGACTATTGGCTTTGCGGCCTTCAATGGTATATTCGCTAATGAGCCGAGGAATCCCTTCCTCCAGACTAACCCCCAGCTTTTGTGCGGCATTTTGGATTATTATTTCAATATCACCGGGAGTAAGGGGTTCGAAATAGACTTCCGCACACCGTGAACGTATGGCCGGATTGATCTCGGAAGGGTCCCGGGTCGTAGCCCCAATTAATACGAAATCGGCAGGCGCCCCTTCATCAAAGAGTTTCTTTATGTACAGCGGGATATTAGGATCGCCGGGGTCATAGTAAGCTGATTCAAAACTGACCCTTTTATCTTCCAGAACTTTAAGAAGTTTATTTTGCAAAACGGCATCCATTTCCCCAATTTCATCAATGAAGAGAATACCTCCCTGCGCATCGGTAACCAACCCCAATTTGGGTTCGGGTATACCTGTTTCGGCAAAATCCTTGCGCGCCCCTTGGTATATAGGGTCGTGAACCGAGCCGATGAGGGGATTGGTAACGTCCCGGGGGTCCCATCTAAGCGTAGCTCCATCCACTTCGATAAAAGGCGCTTCTTTTTTGAACGGGGAATGCGCCATTTCTTTCACGGTCTGCAGGACCAGTCTGGCAGCGCTGGTTTTTCCTACCCCGGGAGGCCCGTAAATCAAAAAGTGATGGGGATAGGGGCTGGACATCTTGGCTAATAGCGACTTAATGCCCCGTTCCTGTCCGATGATCTCCTCCAGCTTTTGTGGCCGTAATACTTCCATCACCGACCGGGCTAAGCCCGATGCATTCATTTTCTCCAGTATGGCTAGGCGCTTCAAGGTATGCGCGTTTTCAGGGTTGGGATTATATTGTTTAATGACCTGCATCTTGATTTCATTAATATAATCCTCATGTTTTTCTTGCATCTTTTGGGTGATCCGCTGTTCCAACTGCTCTTCTAAGGATTTTTTGGCAATGATTTCCGCAACTTTTTCCTCCATATCCTCTACAAAGCGCACCCAATCCAAATCGCCTGCGGTCAGTTTCGCCGTAGGGTCTTCCAGGACCAGGCGCTTTAAAGCCAGGGCCCGTTCAGATAATTCTTTGGAACGTAAATATCTGACCGCCCCCAGTTTAGTGGCTTTTAAAACCATTTTATCCGGGCCGATGATCTGGGCTGTCAGATTCAATAATTCATCAATCTGCCGTTCGGCCATGGAAATGTCATCAAGCTTGGCTGCTACATCATCTTTCTTAGTTTGCAAATAGGCATTCAGGCTGTCTTTCATTGCTGTAGGTTTTCCCCTTTCATTCTGCTGCTATCACATTGATGTTTATGGTGGCGGAAACCTCGGGATGTAATTTTATCGACACGTGGTGTATTCCCAGGTTTTTAATGGGCGTTTTTAATTCGATCTTTCTTTTATCGAGGGTTAATCCCTGATGCTTTTCCAGAGCGTCCCCAATGTCTTTGGTATTAATGGAGCCGAAGAGCCGTCCGGCTTCTCCCGTTTTCACAGCCATCGGCAATGTCAGATTATCTAATTGTTTATGAAGCTCCCGGGCTTTAGCCAGCTCGGCGGCTTTCTTTTTTTCCAGGTTTGACTTCTGCAAGCTCAGGTCTTTTAGACTTCCGTCAGTAGCGGGAACGGCAAACCCTTTGGGAAGCAGAAAATTGCGGGCGTATCCTTCCGCCACGTCAACGATTTCTCCTTTTTTGCCGCTGCCCTTAACATCTTGCGTTAAAATCAGTTTCATAACAACGCCTCCTTTTATAGAAACATTTTTTCTAATATTTCCAACAACTGGGCTTTTGTGTCGGCCACGGATTTTTCAACTTGAGCGGCAGCCACTGTGAAATGCCCGCCACCGCCTAATTTCTCCATGATGGCCTGAACGTTGATTTCCCCATGGGAACGTGCGCTCACTGCAACGCTATCCCCAAAAGGCCACAGGACAAAAGAAGCGCTGACCCCTTCGATATTCAGCAAAGAATCCGCGGTTTTGGCCGCCAGCAGTTTAGCGTCCGGTGAAGGGACCGGGCTCACTCCTAAAGCGATTTTCCCGTATAAAATGCGTACTTTTTGCACCACTTCAGCTTTTTTAATTACTGACATCATATCATCCCGCAGGGCTTTTTGCACTATCATTGGATCAGCCCCTAAACTCCGCAGATAGGAGGCCGCCTCAAAAGTCCGCACGCCTGTATGTACCATGAAAAACTTAGTATCTACTGTTATACCCGCCAAAAGGGCCGTCGCTTCCCTTTTACTGAGTTCTACCCGGTTTCCCAGATATTGAATCAGTTCCGTCACCAATTCCGAGGTTGAAGAAGCATATGATTCCACATAGACCAGCTTGGCTTCGCTGATGATTTCCTCGCCCCGGCGGTGATGATCGATTATGGCGATCTGCGTTACCTTGGATAAAAGGCTGCGGTCGCAAAGCAAAGAGGGCCTATGGGTATCCACGACGATCAGCAGCGTTTTTTCACTGACTTTGCGGGACGCTTCTCCTGATTTTATAAACATCCCGGTTTCCTCCGTTTGCGGTAAGAGCTCAAGTAAACGGTCGGCAGCCGGATTATCCTGGTCTATAATGATCCAAGCCTTTTTCCCCAGATCCTTCACCACTTTAGCGATGGCTAAAGCAGCGCCCAAGCTGTCATAATCGGCCATTTCATGACCCATCACGATGACCTGGGCCGACTGATCGATCATGTCTTTGAGCGCGTAGGCCATCAGCCGGACCTTTACTTTTGTTTTCTTTTCCAGGGCGTTTGTTTTTCCCCCATAAAACCAGACCTTCTCAGGCGACTTGACGACGACCTGGTCCCCTCCCCTTTCCAGAGCCAGATCAAAAGCGCTTTGGGCCATCCGTCCCAATTCGCTGAAGCTTTCTTCGTGAATCCCGAACCCGATACTTAGGGATAAAGAAAGGGCCGTCCCGGTTTCAATTTCATGGAAGGTATCGAGGATCGGAAAACTCTTTTTTTCTATTTCTTTAAAATTCCACTCAGAAATAACTATAATATACTGGCCTTCCGCCACCTGCTTTAAATAGGCGTCCTGGCCCGCAGCCCATTTGGTGAGATTTTTTTCAACAGCGCTTAAAAGATGAGGCTTCGCGTCTTCGGTCATAGACCGGAGAACCTCTCCCAGATTGTCGACTTGTAAAAAAGCGAGTACAGGCTGCCTATCCATGATGATTGCCGCTTGAGGCAATTCCTTCGTTGGCGGATCGGAACTTTCCTCCCGAGGCGGCTTACCCTTTTCAAGCGTTGCTTGTTTATCCCGCTCCTTTTCAAAAAACGAACGGGCAACGGGGTTATGTAGTAATATCCATATCGCCAGACAAACAAATATAGTGATCAATAACCAACCATAGTCCACTTTGATTCCACCTCCTTGAGAGGTTTGCAACTTTTAGCTTTCCCCAGGCAAACGGCGGTAATTAAACAGCAAATCGGCCATACCGATCCCGCCGATCATAATAATGGTATAGGCAGAAAAAAAGACGATCAAGATCACGAAGATAACACGGAAAAAGGCGGATTTCTCCGGGTGCTTGTGAAGATAAAACGAGCAATTGGCCAATCCCAAGACAAAGGCTACCGGAGCGTATAGCAACATGATATTCATGGCCACTATCTCCAGGGTATGGTTCCGCCCGTAGCTGCTTCCTAAATACAATCCAAAACCCAGGATGAATCCCCAGATTACCCACCAGGGTAACTGCCAATAGCGAAAGGGAGGAAGCTGGGGAACAGTTATTCTTAATTTGACAAGTATTTTTTGGGCTATTATATAATTCAGGAAAGCTGACATCAAGCCATAAACGGCCAAAATACCGGGGATCATCCAGCTAATAAGCTGTATAACCCCTTCGAGCATCTGCCGGACGGCCTCCTCTGTGAGCCCCTGGCTGCCGGAGGTGCTAAAGAGTCCCATTTTCCGGTAGATTTCCATGGTGGGCTCAATACTTTCCTTCATTTGAGCAGCGAGATCGAGGGAGTTGATCCCGGATATTAAAAAGGATAAGAAAACTACCAGTAAAATTGAAGCAACCGAGGTTATCACACCCCACATCAGGGTAAGGGAGGGTTTGAACCCTTTGTGGAACGAATAGCCGTAAACAAGGGCCAGCAGCCCGAATTGTAAAACCAGAAAAACTGCCTGCACCGGACCTGCCAGGCTAAAGATAAGAAAACCCGCTGCCGCGATGGATAATACGCCTGTCGAGATACCGCGGCGTACAGTAACCAAAACAATGGGGATCGTCCAAACCAAATCCGTCAGAACCCGCAGAAAAGGCAGATAGATGCCCATGAGAGCCAGGACTGCCGTTAAACTTGCCATTAAAGCCCCTTCCACAATGGCCCCGGTTTGAAGGGAACCTTTCACGCTGTTGATCACCTCTTCATATCTAATCCTGATATTATTCTGCTTTTGGGGGATGGAATCCTCCCTCGCCAATTTGGTATTTTCCGTTGCTCCGCGTAAAGATTGACAAATACTGTTTTTAACAAAAGAAAAAGGGAGCTTCCTCCCTCTTTGTTATTGATCTTATTCAGCTGTAAAAGGAAGTAAAGCGACATTTCTGGCCCGCTTGATGGCAATGGTCAATTGCCGCTGGTGTTTTGCGCAGTTGCCGGAAATGCGGCGGGGAAGAATTTTGCCTCTTTCAGTTACATATTTGCGTAAACGGCCTATTTCTTTATAATCGATGGATTCAACCTTATCCACACAGAAGCTGCACACTTTCTTGCGCGGACGGCGAACACGTTCCTGTTTCACTTATGTTCCCTCCTTAGTCCTAATTTTAAAAGGGAATATCATCCTCGGTAAAAGCAACCTCACTGCCTATCGTGCCGGTACTTTGGGCCGCAGTGCTTTCCCGCCTGTCCAAAAAGCGTACATTCTCGGCAATAACTTCCGTTACCCAGCGGCGCTGTCCGTCTTTAGCGTCATAAGTCCGCACTTGCAGACGGCCGTCTACGGCGACCAGACTGCCTTTTCCAATATAATTGGCACAGTTTTCAGCCTGTTTCTGCCACACAACGATAGGGATAAAATCAGTTTCCCTCTCTCCTTGCTGGTTGGGTCTGGACCGGTCCACCGCCAAAGTAAAGGAAGCCACTGCTACCCCGTTAGGAGTGTAGCGTAATTCTGGATCTTTCGTGAGGCGTCCGATTAGAATCACCCGGTTTAACATTTTTTCATCACCACCAAATCAGTGGAATTATTTTTCTTCCTTATTAAGGATCATAAAACGAAGAATATCGTCGGTAATCTTCAAGATCCGGTCAAGTTCTTGAGGAACAGACGGTTCCCCTTTGAAATTAACCAGCATGTAGACGCCTTCACGATAATCTTTAATCTCATAAGCCAGACGTCTTTTGCCCCATTTGTCTGAAGTAACGATCTCGCCGCCGTTGCCCGTGATGATCCCGTTGATTTTGTCGGTCAAAGCAGTCAAGTTTTCCTCGTCCAGATCCGGCTTAATGACATACATCATTTCGTAAACCCGCATCTTTTGCACCTCCTCCCCCTGGTCTGTACGGCCCCATTACATATGAATGGAGCAGGGATGATTACAGCAAGTAATTATACTATACTTTATTCTGATAAGCAAGGAGCGTCAATTTATAAACGAAATTGCCCCCGCCTACATATTATATAGGGCAAATACTCGAAAAGGAGATATGCCCTATGCGATACGTGGTTCAAGCAGGTGATACGTTATTTCTGATTGCCAAAAGATTTGGCACAACCATTAACGCCATTGTTCGGGCCAATAATCTAACTAACCCCGATGTTCTCTCCGTCGGGCAGGTTTTGATTATTCCCACCGGAGGGACAACTCCTGTCCCCACCCCAAAGCCAAAGCCGGGTCCCGCTCCGATACCGGCGCCCGCTCCGCACAAGGCGGTTTGCCCGGAATTACGAAAGGGGAGCCGGGGCGCTGCAGTCACGAGGCTCCAAAATTTATTGCAGAGCCAGGGGTTTAATCCAGGCCCGATCGACGGGATTTTCGGCGTTCGGACAGAAAATGCGGTGAAGGCGTTACAGAGCCAAAAAGGCCTGTCTGTCACCGGCGTGGTAACTGTCCAGGTCTGGGTAGCCCTCGGCGAGAATTGTTCTTCCGTTGTCCCGGCGCCGCAACCACCACCCCATCACCCACCGGCCCATCACCCGGCGCCTCACCACCCGCCTTGCGACTCTTGCCACGAACACCATTGTCCTGTTTTGCGAATGGGCAGCAAGGGTTCGGCCGTACGTCATCTCCAGCATCTGTTGAAAGAGCTTGGACATTATCTGGCCGATGAGGACGGTGACTTTAGGGAGCGGACGGAGCATGCCGTCCGGTTGTTTCGAAGGCAGCACAATCTGAGCGATTCCGGCTTGGTAGACGATAGCTGCTGGCAGGCTTTGGGTATGCACTGCAAGACAGAACCAAAGCTGCCTGAAGATTGTCCCATGTGCACCAAGGTGGAAAAAGGGCTCCGTCATGTTTGTTATTCCAGAAAAAAAAGATTTAGAAGAGGGGAAAAGATTATCATCATTATCATGAGAACCAATATCATTGACGATGATTACAAATGGTGCTTTAAGGACGGTCAAATAATAGAAATATATATTACCGACGTAAGAGGAAAAGAAATCTGGCGGCTATCCAAACATCGCCGTCATGATGGGCGTTCCAAGGAAATCACCATCTATCCGAAAGGGACCCATTTTATCTCCGAGGATTGGGACCAAATGGACGATGACGGAAATGAAGTTTCCAGCGGACATTATACCGTCAACTATCATAATATGGATACGGATGTTTCCGACTCTTTTCCGATTGATATTGATTAGCCGCTACAGCGCCCAAAGCCGCTTCTGCCGTTATGGCTCACGACAGCCTATGGCTCAACCGAGCTTGTCCCCGTTTTCAACGCGTTGCTCCGGTTGAACCAGTACGACACCTTGCTTAGAATATGTGCCTAAAACCAAAACCTCCGATATAAAATCCGCAATTTGCCTTGGAGGGAAATTCACTACCGCCAAGACTTGCTTGCCGATCAAATCGTCAATTTTGTAGCAGGCCGTAATTTGGGCAGAGGATTTTTTTACACCGATTGCAGGGCCGAAATCAATTTCAAGTTGATAGGCCGCTTTTTTGGCCTTTTCAAATACGCTGGCGCGGACAATGGCGCCTACGCGAATATCCAATTTCATAAAATCATCAAAAACCGCCAAGCTTTTCTTCCCTTTCGGATGGTGGTTAAACCAATTTTGTTCAGGATAATTATACCATAAGACAGCCAGATCAGCTATTACGCTTAACGCACGGTAATACACGTTAAATGTACTCCGTGCGTTAATTATGTATTATTCTTAAAGTTTTTATGGTTATTTTGATACTATGCAGCATGAGGAAATCAAGGCGGCCAAGCTCTTGTACGAAGAAATAAAAGCACGGATTGTGCCAAGCGGAAAGACCTATTTGTTTTTGGATGAAATCCAGGAAGTGAGGTCATGGGAGAAGGCTGTCAATTCCTTTATGACGGATTTTGATGTTGATATTTATGTAACCGGCTCCAATTCCCGTATGATGTCTTCTGAAATATCCACCTATCTGACAGGCAGATATATTACATTCCGTATCTTTCCGCTTTCTTTTTCGGAATATCTGACCTTTCGCAAAGAATACGGCGCCGGTGGAGGCGGATTGTCACACAACTTGCACAGCGAGCTTGCGCGATATCTCCGTTTAGGAGGTTTTCCCGTCATTCATTTGCAGGAATACACGCCGGATGAAGCTTATCCCATTATCAAAGACATTTATAACTCCACTATTTTTACGGATATTGTCAAGCGCAATCAAATCCGCAAGGTAGACCAACTGGAGCGTATTGTGAAATTTGCCTTTGACAATGTAGGGCGAACTTTTTCCGCCGCTTCAATTTCCAAATACCTTAAAAGTGAAAACCGTTCCATTGACAATGAAACGGTTTATAACTATCTTGGCAAATTGGAAAGTGCGTTTATTCTGCACCGTTGCTCCCGGTACGATATTCAAGGCAAAGAATTTTTGAAAACACAGGAAAAATTCTACCTGAGCGACCCGGCATTTCGTTATAGTATTCAAGGGTTTACGCGAGGCAGCGTGGCGGCTATGTTGGAAAACCTCGTTTATTTAGAGCTTCTGCGGCGATGATATGACGTCTGTATCGGCAAGATCGGGAACGCCGAGATTGATTTTGTCGCAACCCGTCAGGAAAACAAGCTCTATATTCAGGTCGCACAGCAGATCGAGCGGGAAGAAACAGAGCGGAGAGAATATGGCAGGCTGCTCGGCATTGCAGACAATTATCCCAAATACGTTTTGCGCATGGATGAGTTCGCGGGGGGAAATTATCAGGGTATCAAAACAATGCATATTGCCGATTTTCTGTTGAGCCCGGAATATTAGCCGCTGCAGTCTAAGCCCTGATGCTTCAAAAATGAGAAGTTAGGTAATAAAAGATGCCGACCGATACATGGGCTCACAACAAAAAGCATACGGCTTAAAATAAAGGAGATTTTATAGTATAATAAATTTTGAAATTCTAAGAATGCTGGTGTGTTTATGTTTATTGCCGACCTTCATATACATTCGAAATATTCCAGAGCGACAAGCAGGGAGTGTGTGCCCGAGTCCCTCGAGTTGTGGGCGCGGCGGAAAGGCCTTGGCCTGATCGGCACCGGAGATTTCACTCATCCCGCCTGGCGCGAGGAGCTAAAGGAAAAACTGACCCCCGCGGAAGAGGGGCTCTACGTATTAAAGAAACCGTTTCGCAAAGAAGATGCGGCTCAGGGCGGAGATTTCGCGCCCCGCTTCATCCTTTCCGCCGAAATCAGCTCCATCTATAAAAAGAACGGAAAAGTGCGCAAGGTCCATAACCTGATTCTTCTGCCCAGCATTGAGTATGCCGAAACCCTGTCCCGCCGCCTTGAGGCCATCGGCAACCTGCATTCCGACGGCAGGCCGATCCTGGGGCTGGACAGCAGGGACCTGCTGCAGATCGCCCTTGACGTGTGCCCGGAGGCTATCTTTATTCCCGCCCATATCTGGACGCCCCATTTTTCCCTGTTTGGCGCATATTCGGGATTTGATGATATTACGGAATGCTTTGAGGATCTAACGGGGCATATCTATGCGCTTGAAACCGGCCTTTCTTCGGATCCGTCCATGAATTGGCGCCTCTCCGCGCTGGATGGGTTCACGCTGGTTTCAAACTCCGACGCACATTCGCCGGCTAATCTCGCAAGGGAAGCCAACCTTTTCGACACCGCGCTCTCCTATTCCCATATATCCCGTGCTCTACAAAACCGGCATACCGGGGAATTTTACGGCACGCTTGAGTTTTTCCCGGAGGAAGGGAAATACCACTGCGACGGGCATAGAGCCTGTAAGGTCTGCATGCAGCCGGCTGAAACAAAAGCGGTTTCCGGAATATGCCCCGGATGTGGCGGCAGGATTACTGTAGGCGTGCTGCACCGTGTGGAAGCGCTGGCCGACCGCGGAGAAGGGTTTATGCCCCCGGGTGCCAAGCATTTTGAGCGGCTCGTTCCGCTTCACGAAGTGATAGCCGCTTCCATGGGGATGACAGCCGCAAGTCGAAAGGTAAAAGAACAATACAACAATTTGATCCATACCCTGGGGCCGGAGCTTTTTATCCTCCGCCAGGCGCCCCTTTCGGATATCAAGCAGGAAGCGGGCGTTCTCATTGCCGAAGGCATCAGCCGCCTGCGCTCCGGCAAGGTGGAAATCCAGCCCGGTTACGACGGGGAATACGGGAAAATCAAACTTTTGGACAAGGCGGAAATCAACCTGCTTTCCGGGCAGATGAGCCTTTTTACCGGGGAAAAGGATCAAAGCCGCCCCATCCCCAAGGGGGTACGGGCGCAAAAGGATCCGATGCAGAAAGCCGTTCCCGTCCCGGCGGATACCAGATTACAGGGCCAGAATGCCGACGGCGGGCAAAGGGCAACTGAGGGTATGCCTTACGGATTGAACCGGGAGCAGTGGGAGGCCGTTTCCGCCGACGAACCTGCCGTCGCCGTCATTGCCGGCCCCGGAACAGGCAAAACAAAGACGCTGGTCAGCCGCATCGCTTATCTGATCGAAAAATGCGGCGTGCACCCCTCCAAGATAACCGCCGTTACATTCACCAACAAGGCGGCGGGCGAAATGTGCGCCCGTCTTGAAACGCATTTTGGAAGCAGGCATGCCGTGGAAGGCATAAACATCGGCACCTTCCATTCCATCTGTCTGCAGATTTTAGCCGAACAAAAGGGCAAAAAGAACATGCCTATCATCGACGAATCGGATGCGCTTTCCATCGTCAAGGATATTCTGAATACCCTGGGCCTGAAAAACCCGCCAAGGGATGTCTTAAAAGTGATTTCCCTTGTTAAAAATGGTTTGCCGGCAGCGGAAGAAGATATGATTCCATCCGGCGTATTGGAGCGGTATCAGGCGCAGCTTGCGCAATACGGTGTTCTGGATTATGACGATATCCTTCTGACTGCGCTTGCGCTGTTCGAACGCGAAACCCGGGACGATACCGGGGGCAAGAACCTGTCGGCCGCTTTTTCTCATATTTTGGTGGACGAGTTTCAGGATATCAACGCGCTCCAATATCGGCTGATTCAGGTGTGGAGTGCAAACAGCGCCGGAATTTTTGTAATCGGCGATCCTAATCAGTCCATCTATGGCTTCAGAGGATCGGACCCCCGTTGTTTTGAGCGGTTCCTGAACGACCATACCCGGCTCCGGCAAGTAACCCTTACGCAAAATTACCGTTCTACGCCTGAGATCATCCGCTGCGCCCAATCAGTCATGTCCGAAAAAGTCGCCATCCGGCAGGCCTTGGAGGCAAAAAGGGAAAGCGGCCTGAAAGTACGACTTTTAAATGTGGAGAATGCGTTTTCAGAGGCGCTGTTTGTAGCCAAGGAGATCAATCACATGGTCGGCGGGATGGATATGCTGGACGTACAGGGATCAACGCCTGTGAAAGGGAAAGGCCCGGCCGGACATCCGAGAGGGTTTTCCGACA
The DNA here is from genome assembly GCA_002408285.1 of Peptococcaceae bacterium UBA5318. Taxonomy (GTDB): domain Bacteria; phylum Bacillota; class Peptococcia; order DRI-13; family UBA5318; genus UBA5318. Next base: position 21,929 of record DHRG01000010.1, read on the forward strand.
TTGCGGTATTGTATCGTACCAACCGTCAGGCCGATATTCTGGAGCAATGCCTGCAAAAAGAAGGGATTCCCTATGTGGTCGCCGGGCGGGACGACTTTCTCATTGAGGCGGAGGTCCGTGAAGTAATGGCGTTTTTCCGGTTCTTGCTCAATCCGGAGGATCTTGTTTCTTTGAGGAACTGCCTGAAAAATGCAGGCATTCGGCAGGTAAACATTGCACAAAAAGTTATTGAAGAATATGCAGCAACGGAAAAAGGCATATCCACCCTCGATGGAATATTGAACAGCATCTCCTCCGGCACCGGCGATCATCTTCAGGCGCTGATGGAGCGGTTCCGGAAATACGAGCCTCTTGTCCGTAGCGAAAAACCATGGAAGTTGATGGAGCTCTGGATTGAAGACGGCGGCTTGTCGGAATCCAGATGCATGCAGATGCTTTTCAATACATCGGTTATGTATGACAAAATGGCCTCGCTGCTTCATAACCTCGTGCTCGGGCGCGAAAGCGACTTGGTGAGAAGCGGAGGGAAAAAATATGCTTCGGACGCCGTTTCCCTCATGACCATGCATGGAGCAAAGGGCCTGGAATTTCCCGCCGTTTTCCTGTGCGGTGTGACGGAAGAGCTGATACCTTTCAAAAAACGCCGGGGCATATGCGACATCGCTGAAGAAAGACGGCTATTTTACGTAGGCATGACAAGAGCGCAGGATGAGCTCATTCTTCTGACCTCTTCTGTGCCGTCGCCTTTCGTTGCCAGCCTCCCTCCCGAAGCGCTTACAACAGAGAATGCTTCTGCGCACAGGCAAGATATGCCCAAGCAGATCAGCTTCTTGAATATATGATAAATCGGCCATGGCTTGATTTGCACATCGGTATCTTATGAAAACAAGAGTAGAAAGCAAATTAGACATATGTGTTCGAAAGCCGATTTTTATATCTTTGCACTTCCTATTATCGTAGCATTGGGCCATCTAATTTACTAAACTGCATGCTCCATCCAGTGGGCGTCCTCAAAAATCAAGGAGGACTATCATGTCACTGTCAAATGCAATATTAGGGTTTTTAAATTATGCTCCTATGACAGGCTATGATATCAAAAAGTTTATGGATGACTCTGTGAATTTCTTCTGGATGGCTCAGATCAGTCAAATCTACCGGGAGCTAAAGGTACTGGAAAGCAAAGGGCATATCATATCTGAAGTGAAACCCAGTGAGAAAGGTCCTGAAAAACGCGTTTACTTCATTACTGATAGCGGCAGATCACAATTAAAATCCTGGCTCGCGGAAGTCCATACAGACGAAATTATGCGGAATGAGTTCATGATCCGGATACTTTTTTCCTCTCTCATCAGCAAAGACGAATTGACATTGTGCATTCAAAATAAACTGAAAGAATATCAGAAAGAATATCAGATGCTTCAGCTGGTGGAATCCAGAATTCAAGAGTATGCGCACATGTTTGGAAAGGAGGAAGAAGTCTTTTACTGGAAGCTGGTCCTGAAAAGGGGCTTCTATGATTTGGAGGCGAAGCTTCGTTGGGCGAAAGAGGTACTAAAAGATATTTCCGGCGAGGAGAACCAATAGGAGGGTACGAAAATGAGTGGTACGAATCCTAAAAAAAATTTTTTCCGTATAAGCAATGAATGACGCTTTAAAGGCTCAAGGGTATTATATGGGGGATTTTGAATTTAAAATGCATTTTCAAGAACATAAACCACAGCGTACCCTACCATTGATATTGATTAAAAGTGAATAACGTAAAACAGACAGAGCTGATATCTGTCTGCAACATCAATGCATTGGAGGGATGGAAATGGCAACTGACTACTCTCACCTTCTGGCTGAATACCCGGAAAAGATATGTCAAGACCAGTTTTACAGAATTTGCAGAATAAGCAAACGAAAAGCCACATGGCTTTTAGAGAACGGGTATATCCCCTGCGAGGATACAGGAAAAAAGACCCGTAGGTTCAAAATCCGAATAACGGATGTGATAGAATACCTTACCCGCTTAGAAGATTCCCCTGAGTCCCTGCTGACACCTCCAGGAATTTTTTCAATCGGACTGCAAGCGCACTTTGGAGTCTTGGGCTTAATCTTTTTAAAGAAAGCCTGTAAGCGGTGATGCTTTCAGGCTTTTGGGCATGTTAAGTAAAGATCGATACCGGTGTTTTACCCTGCATCAATTATTCGATAGGCGGAGAGTATCCAGTGTTCTATATCGCAGATTCCTCCACTTTCGCAAAACGCGGGTCTGCGGAATATTTTGTGTAATTTGATTTCCTTCAAAGCAAGAATCAGTGGCTTGGCTATGCTAAGCAGAGTTATCCATTGGCCCTTACCAGCTATCGTCCCAGGGGCGGGAAGAGGTATGCATGCTTTATCATGAATGCCATCTTCCCGAACCTGGGGACCCTAATTTCAGGGCAATCAACTTACCTGGCGGTCTTCAAAAAGTATGGTTAAATGATTGAGAACCAGGTCCCAGTTTCGATATCTTTGGGTCCATTTTTTGATGATATTGTTCGACGCCAAATACAACATTTTGCGCAATGAATCATCGCTTGGGAATACCGCTTTTGTCTTGGTCACCTTCCGAAATTGCCGATGCAGACCCTCAATGATATTGGTCGTGTATATTATTCTTCTTATCTCCGGCGGATAAACATAGAAGGTGGACAGGATATCCCAGTTGTTCTCCCAACTCTTAATGGCAGCCGGATACTTTTTCCCCCACTTGGCTTTGAACTCGAGCAGGTTATCCAAGGCCGCTTCTTCGGTCACGCTGTTGTAAATTGCTTTCAGGTCCGAGGCAAACTGCTTCATATCTTTGTAGTTTACATATCTCATGCTGGCTCTGATCTGATGAATAATGCATCTCTGGATTGCGGCCTGAGGATAAACGGCCCCGATCGCCTCCCGGAATCCATTGAGTCCATCCACACAGAAGAGATAAACATCCTGGATGCCACGGCTTTTGAGTTCATTCAGAACTCCCAGCCAGAATTTGCTGCTTTCATTCTCACCAATCCAAAGGCCCAGGATCTCTTTGTATCCGTCCATGTTAATGCCTAATACGACATAGGCGGCCTTGGTTATGATCTGATGATTATCTCTGATTTTGTAGTGAATGGCATCCATGAAGACAAAGGGATAGACGGTTTCCAGCGGCCTGTTCTGCCATTCGTTAAGCTGCGGTATGATTTTATCGCTTATTTTGGTGACCAGTTCCGGTGATATTTCCACATCATACAATTGCTTGATTTGTTCTGCGATGTCCCGCTGGCTCATGCCGGCTGCATACAAACCCAGGATCTTTTCTTCCATCCCATCAGCACTACGGTTATATTTGCCGATGATTTGCGGCTCATATTCGCCTTTACGGTCACGGGGAATATTTATTTCCACTTCTCCCAGCTGTGTTTTAACTGTCTTCTGAGAATAGCCGTTACGGTAGTTTTTTGACGATTCTTGGGGCTCTTTTGGCGATTGGCGTTCATGCTTTTCGTAACGTAATTCGGTTTCGATTTCAGCTTCCATGATTTCCTGCAGGACATCCCGGAACATCTCTTTTATGGTGCTCATGACTTCATTTGTGTTGTTGAATTTATGCTCTTTGATCAGTTCTTTGATTACTTCTCTGGGGATCATACTCATGATTTTTCATCCTTTCCAGCCATATATTACCATCTGTATTCTTGCCGGAAAGGATGAAGCATAATCTCTATTTACACAAAATTTTCAGCGGTCTCCCTTTTTCAAACATAGGATTGCGGAGGGTGTATTAACTGCGCCCTTTTTCATGGCGGCGGCTGAAAGGAGCCGCCGCCATGTGCTTATGTGTTCGACATGATTTAACAAAATTTCGTTTATCAAAAAAAGTCATTTCTTTATATGGGGACATTTTACCCATGAGTATGTACTATACTGTGTAGTGTTATGTAAGTTATTTCCTCTTGTTCGGTTGGACATTATCCAACCGAGTTTTTTTGTGTCCTCGGCAAAAATCTTATTCATTTCCTGCCGCCGACTTTGCCAAAACTCATTTTTTTACCTGTGTAGTTATGTGAAGGGGGACAAGCATCACCCGCTTTCCGGGATTCGGAAAGGAGGTGAGAATATTCAACCCAAGGACTACATTATCGGAATACGGTAAAGCCTTAGATCATTTTAAGGCGGTTAAATGTTCCGACCGGCATTGCGTAACACGATTTTGCAACAGCTGTCAAACATTAGAACACACTAAGGTACCCCAAACCGGAAAGGTATTTGTAGAATCTTTTTCTTCTACAAGATAAAAAAATTGACGGCAGCTTTTTGATTCAAAGCCGCCGTCAATCCTAAAGCTACTCATTTCAGAAAAAGATGCTGTCAAGTAGGGACTAATAATTTTTAACTAAATATTTTAGCAGAGGATTAACGCACGCTTCATCATCAAGTGTAATAACCACAATTCCAGCGGGGTACATTTCAATTAGTCATTCACTGATTGATTGTTTCGCCCGATGAAAATGTTATAGAATACACAGCTAAGCCATGTTTCACACAGTACAGATACAGCTTACCATCAAGCATATGCGGTATGCGTACTGTTGCGCTTTGTTCCGGATACAACCGGGTTAGGAAGACCTTGTCGCTTTTTACATACGCCGCAAATAAAATGTAGTGATTCCTTGTCATCTTATGTTCAATAGTAATAAAGTAATCCACATCTATCATTTCTGTGGTAATGCGGGGAGTATTTTGATCCTGTTGCGGGATAAGCTGGTCTAACTTTCTGCCACAGCAAAAGATAGAGCAACTCCCTGTGCTGACGAGCACATTTTTACACGATGGGCAGACGTAAAATCGGATTTTATTGATATTTCCTCCGTCTGGGCGGTTAAGGGTAATTTCCCCTTCCATCATTTGTGCCATATCCGCGCCCAAAATAGCCGACAAGTCTGCCCACAAGGAAACGTCAGGGCACCCCAGACCACACTCCCATTTGGATATTGTTTTGTTGCTGATATTAAGGGCGTGCGCGATATTCTGTTGCGTCAACCCTTTTTGTTTACGCAATTCGGCAATTAAGCGTCCAATTTTCGCACAGTCCATATATAATCCTTCCTTCCAAATAATTGTATAATTTACAGATATCTTGCAATAATCTGAACCAACCGGGCGGGAAGCTGTTTGAGGTCAGTAATATCCAATGTGTTTTCTTTTCCATAAATATCACTGATGATTTCTTTATCCTGTCCGATAGCAGCAGCAAGAAAGAGAATACCCTTGCGGCGATACTCCTGCAAAGTCTTTTTCATGTCTGTAATGGCTGAATCACCCGTATAGTCCGGCATAGCCTTGGGTTGCCCGTCACTGATGCTAATGAACAGCTTTGTTTTCTGCGGAGCCGTTACTAAACGGTCTGCAATGATTCTGATCACCATACCGTCGCGGTTGTTACTTCTGCCCTGAATGCTGATGAGAGAATATTTTTCATCGGTATTTTCGCTATCAAAATCCACATAGGCGTAGAGTGACATTTGCTCCATGCGTGAACGGTCGGCGGTATCGCCATAAATCATTACAGGAATATCGCAGCCATCGCAAAATTCATACAAGGCAATCGCCGCCTGCTTTGCGGCGTCTAACCGGCCAAAGGCCGACATGGATGCCGATTCGTCTATGCGGAGCGCTACGGCAAGGGAAGGGTTTTCCTCCGGGGGACGCTTTCTTGCAAAGTGTCGAAAGTCCTGCGCCGCAACACGATTTGCACAAAAGGTTGTGCCATATAATTGTGCCTTCGCAAATTCGCTGGCGGTTTCATGCTCCAAAATAGGCATCGTTTTCCGAATCAATTCCCTGATCACAGGCATCAACTCAGACGCTTGCTTCCTATATTCCGCCCTGTTTTCCTCGGTAGTTTCAGGGCGGTGGACAATCAGTTTTATCTGCTGATGAATACTTCCTTTTACACTTTCACGGGCTTCCTGATTGAGCTTTTTTCGGAATTCCTGTTTTTGTTGTTTGGTAAGGTGCTTCGGCTCCATTTCATGATAACGGGGGACACCATCTTCGCTGTTGTCACTGCTTTGTGTTTTTTCCGTCGTGTTATCGGAGGTTTGATCGGAATGTCCTTCACTGTCCTGGGATTTACGCAAACGCACCGCATTCGGGTTTATCGTCGTTTCCTCTTCGCTTCGGGCATATTGTCCATCTTCAGATAAGTGCAATTCCATCACATCAGGATTTTGACTTTCCTGTCTAAGTGTCTGCGACTGTTCCAGTTGCTCCAACTGTTCCAATAACCCCTTTACAGACAAAGCCTGTTCCAAAATGGAAACCTCGGCCGGGTCAGTCGTAATTTTATAAATCACCTTGTGGTACATGGATGCACGAATCAAAGCCCCGCTTGCAACGGCATCAATCCAAAACAGGTAGGAACGCATACCCGCCACACCTTTAATGGCATTGGCTTTGGCGGTTTCGTCCAGCGTGATAATCGTATCCGCCAAAAGAGACAATAACGTTTCATCTGAAAATCCCGTTTTAGCGGTGGCTCTCTCCATCATAACCGCTTTTGGCGGTAAATCCATTTTTTCAGTATGTTGAATCCTGTCCCGCAGAGCCTCATTCAACGGACGGGTCCCATTGTATCCTCTATTGGTTGTAATCACAGCAATAAAATCTGAATGCCGATGGACGATGCGGGTGGGAAGGTTGATACTTCCATCCGGCTCCAACGCGGAGTTCAGCGCCATCAGCACTGCGGCATCCCGTATTACGGTAGGCTCCTGTATTTCCAACAGCCATCCGTTTTCATAAGCACGGACAATTTCAGAGGGATAGAAATGATAGTTTACTTCTTCTGCGCTATGACCATCCTCCGGCAAAACTGGCAGGATTGAGCCAAGAACATCGGATTTATCCATATCTGCAAAGCAGGTGACTTTTGTATAAGGCAACCCAAAGTCAGCCGAGAGCGCCTTTGCAAGCTGAGTCTTTCCCGATCCTGCATCTCCCTCCAACAGAATATTCGTGATTTTCATTTCTTCGCTGTGCCAGTTTCGTTTTACTTCGGCACAGATTCGACGCTCCGCTTCACTTTCGATGTGCGACAGTGGTTTTTTCCAAACAAGTTTTTTTTCAGCTTCCGTCAGTTGCCTGTGCGGGGACAGAAGCATTTGGTTCTCCATTTTTAACAATACTCCATTTCTTCTAAAATTCGTGTGAGCACACGCAGGCGCTCCCCGGTTATTTCTCCCAAATCATTAAGCGCCTGTGAAAATGCCCGAATATCTTCATTAATATTTGGATTTTCAGCGCAGACGGTCACGGGCATCACGTCGCCCTGTATGCCGACACGCTCCACGGTAGGCTTTTGAGGGTCATATAGTAGAGGAAGCCGGTAAGCTTCCCGAAAGTACAAAAGCACACGGCTCAGGAAAATCATCAAGTCAAATACCTGATGGATTGGCAGCTCTGTGCCCATTTCCAACTGACCATTGGTGTTTTTCTTCCAGATTTGGACGGCAATCTGCATCTTTTTATTTTCTTCCAACACAGGCGCACCCAAAGTCAGTCTCTTTATATCTGACTGATAAGCATTTCTGCCGTCTATGCGGTCATAGCCGTCTGCGGTCATTACAATTTTTTCGTTCATCGCCATATCCTCCTAGCATTTGGATTAGCAGCGAGACACTGCTCTCTTAAACTTTCTAATTTCGCTGTATAATCTTCGTTTGGGCCATCATACTTTAACACTTTTATTACTGATAGTTCAAAGCCTTCCGGGCCATATTTGTTCCAAAGTTCCTGTAATATTTTATTAGGATGCCAGTTGGCTGACAATTTCATATTAGTGCCGTTAAAATCCGCCTTTGTATCTTTGGAAATACCTAAGAATATTTCGCCGGTTTCTTTACAACAGTAGGAAATTACACCCATTTCCGGATGCCTGTTTTTATAGGATTCCAAAAGTTCTTTTTTTCTTTTTATATCCATTGTTTTCACCTCGACTTTAGTATATACCTATATGCTCCAAAAAATAATCCACGCTCCGTAGACAAAACAGAGCGCGGGTTATTCAAAAGCCCAACTTAATTCTTTTTTGGAAAAGTAGTGCAATTGAAGTAATAAAGCAAATCCCAATACCTGAAATGAAAAACCACTTACTAATACCGGTAATTTCGGCCACCGGGCTTGCTATGGCAAGTCCAATCGGCATTGTCACAGATGAAGTTACTGATAGCAAAGAAAATGCTCTGCCCATTTTTTCGCGCGAAATGGTTTCGTGCATATAAGCCGTTAATGGTATGGTATGGATATTACCTCCTCCGCCAATAAAAGCACAGGCAAAAATGAAAAGCCAGCACGCAATAGGTGAAGATGGCAGTAAGCCACAGAACAGTACAGCAATTCCCATAATCCCAAGACCAACATATGCCGTTTTCAGTTTGTTCTTTACTCTCAATCTGCTGCTAAGTAGTATGGCACTGGCCATCATACCCAGCGCACAGCTCAAAGACCCTGCACTGGCATACCATGCACCCGCGTGAAAATGGCTGCTGATCATTAGCGGGAAAAAAGTAGTCAAAGGCATATAGAAAACCAAACACAAAGTTTCGTCTATAATGATAACAAGCAGTTTTCTATCTGCGGCGTACACCGATAATCCTTCCTTGAAATCGTCTTTAAAACTTTGCTTTACTTTGTTTTTTGCTATCAGCTTCGGAACTTTTACTATACCTAATAAACAACAAGCAACAATAGCTCCCATAAGATCAGTAAGCAATATGGCATTTATAGGGAACGCTGCATACATGGCTGCACCTAAAATGGGCCCAAGGATATAGGAACCAGACTGCATCATCTGATTCCAGCTGTTTGCTTGTACAAGCTGCTCCGCAGGAACCATTTGGGGAATAATTGAGCGAATAGACGGGGAATGAAAAGTATTCCCAATCGCTCGCATTAAAAGCACAAGCAACGAAATCCAAATTGGTATCTCATAAAGCCACAATAAAAGCGCAAATACAGCAGCAGACAATCCTACAAACAGGTCAGCACAAATACAGATGACCTTTCGATTATACCGGTCAGCTATAACCCCGGCAGCCGGGCTGAATAAAACTACAGGAACATAAGCTACCATACCGGATAACCCCAAGAGCAATGCGGAATTTGTTTCGCTGGTAATCCACCAAATTAATGCAAACTGAACAGCCGAACTCCCAATTAGTGAAATAGACTGCCCAATAACAATCAGCAAAAATGGTAATTTCCACTTTTGTTCTGTTGTCATGGTAAATTTTGAATTATCCATAATCATTTACCTCCTATCTCAAATTTTGAAAT
>DHRG01000029.1:0-2454 GCA_002408285.1 Peptococcaceae bacterium UBA5318
GAATTGAACACTTTGCTGTTTGCGCCCAATTACGGCAGTCTGGTGGTGGAAATGCCTCTGGATATGGATATCGAAAGAGCCCTGGCCTCTGTGCCTTACAGAATTTTGGGCAAGACTCAGGCCCAGGAAGCCATCGAAATAGGCGGCATAACCATCAGCTTGCAGGAGGCCCAGGATGCCTGGGAAACACCGTTGGAAAAAGTATTTCCGACTAAAACAGATGAAATAGAGCTGGCCCGGCCTCAAGCTATAACCTATAACCGGCGCGGACCGGCCAGATCCAAGCTGACAGTGGTTAGACCCAGAGTATTTATCCCCGTATTTCCCGGCACCAACTGTGAATATGATACAAAAAAACGGTTTGAGGCAGCAGGAGCCGAAACCGATGTTTTCGTTATACAAAATCTTACCCCGGCGGCGATAGAAGAATCCATCCAAGTCATGGCCGCCAAAATCAGGGAATCTCAGATAATCATGCTTCCCGGCGGCTTCAGTGCCGGTGATGAACCTGAAGGCTCGGGCAAATTTATCGCCGCCGTCTTCCGTAACCCCCGCATCCGGGATGAGGTGATGGAGCTCCTGAAAAACCGGGATGGTTTGATGCTAGGTATTTGCAACGGTTTTCAGGCCCTGATCAAGCTGGGTCTGGTTCCCTACGGTGAAATCCGCGATATCGACGAAAGCCAGCCCACCCTGACCTATAACCGGATTGGCCGCCATCAGTCAATGATGGTGAAAACCAGGATATGTTCCGTTTTGTCCCCCTGGTGGGCCCGGGTGGAGGTCGGAGATATTCATCAAATCGCCATATCTCATGGGGAAGGACGCTTTGTGGCCCGTGAGGAAGATATCAAACAGATGATGGCCAACGGCCAAATTGCCACTCAATATGTAGATAATGATGGACAGCCCTCTTACGATATCCGCTTTAACCCCAATGGATCCGATTACGCCATAGAGGCGATTACCAGTCCGGACGGCAGGATATTGGGCAAAATGGGACACTCCGAAAGAATCGGGCAAAATCTGTATATCAATATACCCGATGAAAAAGACCAGAAACTATTTGAAGCCGGCGTGAATTACTTTAAATAAAGACGGCATTAATTTCTACACCGAGGTTAAATTACTGTAATAAGAAGGTCGGAACCTATAATTTAGATTCCGACCTCATTTTTATATATCGCAACCGCAGCAATCCCAAAACGGTTAGAAGGCCACCGAGCTGGGAAATCTTAACAAGGTACATTCGTAGACTAATCAGCATTACTAATAAGTTCTTGCAATACTGGCTTTATTTTATCCGCAACCAATTGCCGGCTATAAAATGTCTGTGATTTCAAACCGAATAACTCGCTTCTTCCGTGGATCATAGGATACAAGAATTCGCCTTTATCACTAGCCACATACAGATAATCTGAATGTAGGGGCAAGACGCGGAAATGGATAAAGGTGTTTATATTATTTATATCGTTATTGCCAACCAGCTTGATAATCTGTTCCGGTTGTGATGCTATCCCAATCGAATCTCTGGTATTATGACTGCCCATTTCCCCTATCTGCCATTTATTTTCATAGAATTCAACTGTAAAGCTGTCAATTGGCTGGCCCTTATATAAAACAGGTACTTCCCAAAAATAATCGGCTTTTTCAAGCAAATCAGCAATAGGCTTATCAGCCATAAAAGCCTGAATAAAGTCCCTGCCAGGCACATAAACCTTATAAGGCACTCCGAAAGTGAGGTCGTTTTCACTGGCATTCAGATCTTTAAACGCATTACGGTGATTAATAAAGATTTGTTTGGTACGAGATTGATTGGCATTCATGGCCTCCAGGACAAGGTCCTGCTCCTGAGCCTTATCGAATTGTTGATGTTCAATAGCATCTATGGCATCTGTTGGTGTGCCCTGTGCCAAAACCGACAGAGAACTCCCCAATATAAACGCAACCGTTATTATGAGAGCAATTAGCTTCTTCATTATGAAGCAAACCTCCTTAATAACCATTTAAAAGGTAAGGACTCATTCGAAGATAATACTTAAATTCTCAATAAATTGTATCCTCGTTTTGTATATAAACAAATGATTGAGGCGCCGTGCTAATTCCATAACAGGATAGATCTTTTGGAGGATCATACCGTTTTACATCCTCCAGCTTGAAAGCAAAAGCTCTTAGCTTCCCTTCGTAATATTTTTCAAAAAAGTACTTATCAATTCCTGCTTTTTTCTTTGTTTTTTCCCATATTGCCTCCGGAGTATCCTCTAAAACAGTTTCTACCTTTGCTTCGCCAACTACTTGCATTACGGGGGCTGTTGAATAAATTATTATTTTTTCAACAGTCTCTTTGCATCTGACTTTTCTAAATTCATATTCTTTGCTTCCATTAAATATATTCTCTACATGTTCGGAATTGAGAGTTTTGCATAATTCTAAAAACCCCATTTGTCATTGCTA
>DHRG01000029.1:2685-7017 GCA_002408285.1 Peptococcaceae bacterium UBA5318
TCAGGATGACATTCGCAAAGTTTCTGCTTAATCATAGGAAAAGTTAATTATGCAAAACTCTCATATCAATAGACTTCAAAAAATTATTTATGAGAAGGCTGTCCTTAGGACAGCCTTCGATCGTTTTCGAAATGATGATATCTGTGGGAATATTACTTGTCACCTACTTCGGAATTATAAAACAACTTAGCGTCCAAAATCGAACACCACTTTATAATCCTCATCCAATTTCAAAATAGCTGAGAATTCCTTTCCGCTTTTGCTTTTGAAGCCTCGGAGTTTGCCTGTACGCCCTTTCAGTAAAAGTACCTTGGCCATCCCCAGAGTAATTTGTTTACCTGCGATCGTCTTCCAAATCACAAAATCGCAGCCGTCCTTGTATCCGCTGCACCCATAGGCTTTTCTGTTTTCCTTCACCGGCCGGCCGCACTTGGGACAATCGCCGATGGGACCGGAGCTGGAAATGGATGCTTCCGACTTTGCCTTGCCGATCGTTTCATTTATCAGGGCAACGATTTCTGCCATGAAGACACTGTTGCTGTATTTCCCGGCCTCCATATCGAGAAGCTTCTTCTCCCACTCCCCGGTCAGCTCCGGATTTTTCAATTTGTCCGGCACAATTCCGATCAGTTGTGTTCCTTTTTCGGTGGGAACCAGTGATTTCTTCTGCCGTTCGACATAACCTACCGCAATCAGCCGTTCAATAATACCGGCCCGGGTGGCGGGGGTTCCCAGCCCTTTCCCGCTCATCGCTTCTTTTAATTCTTCGTCATCAACAAATTTACCGGCATGTTCCATGGCATTTAAGAGATCGGCTTCAGTGAAGCGTTTCGGTGGCTGGGTCTTCTTTTCCTGAATCTCATTGCCGATGTGGTCCAGCCTATCGCTTGCGGTCAGATCCGGCAGGATCGTTTCTTTTTCTTTGTCCTTGCTTTTCCCTTTGCCTTTTTCCTCTTCGACCGCGGTAACTGCTTTCCATCCCAGATCGACCACTACTTTACCCTGACTATGAAACGTTTCTCCTTCGATCACAGAAATAACTTTGGTCTGTTTGTATTTGGCCTGCGGGTAAAATGCCGCCAACAGGCGTCGGGCTACCAGGAGGTAGATGTTGCGCTCCTCCTGGGTAAGCGCGTCCAGTCTGGGTATGGTCTCTGTAATAATGATGGCAGTGTGATCACTGACCTTGGAATCATCCACATACCTTTTACCGAGGGATTTCCCCCTGGTTGGTTCAAGAAATTTCCCCAATTCCGTATTTTTCAAACCTGCCAGCCGTTCGGGAATTGTTTCCGCCATCGCTGCGGTAAGATGCCGGGAGTCAGTACGGGGATAGGTCAAAAGCTTTTTTTCCTCGTACAGCTTCTGGCAAATGGAAAGCGTTTTAGCCGCGGTATAGCCCCACATCTTGTTGGCCAGTTTTTGTATGTCATTGAGGTTGCACAGCAAAGGGGCAACTTCATTAAGTTCTTTTTCCTGTACGCTCTCGACCTGGCCGGGCTGGCCGTCTATTTTTGACTGAACGGCAGCCATGGCTTCGCGCTCCAGCATACGTTCCGCTTTTTCTTTGAACCACTTACCGGTAAACTCCGTACCGTCTTTTCCAAAGGTAACAATCAGTTCGTAATACTTCTCGATGGTGAATGCTTTAATTTCTTCTTCCCTGGTGGTTAGAATAGCCAGGGTCGGAGTCTGTACGCGTCCGACGGAAAAGACGCCGTTATGGGCTACCGAAAAGCCTCTGGTTGCATTGATGCCAATGATCCAGTCGGCCTGGTTGCGGGCAATCGCTGCTTTGGTTAAATTATCATAATCAGTGTCCGAGCGCAGGCATTGGAAGGCCTTTTTTATGGCCTTATCGGTAGTTTCACTGAGCCAAAGTCTTTCTATGGGTTTTTGACAGCCGGCATATTGATAAATGTAATGTTGTATTAGCTGCCCTTCCCGCCCGGCGTCCCCGGCATTAATCAGCAAGCTGATGTCCGCCCGGCTGATAAGCTTTTTTAAGACCGACAATTGTTTGATTGTCTTGGTGATTGGTTTTATGGAAAAGGTGGCGGGAATGATAGGCAGTGATTCCAGATTCCATCTTTTCAGAGCCGGATTATAATCTTCCGGTTCGTTTAATGACAGAAGATGACCAAAGGCCCACGAAATCACGTATTCCTCATTCTCCAAATATCCCTCATGCTTTTTGAAGCCTCCCAGAACGCCGGCAATATCTCTGCCCACGGAAGGTTTCTCCGTAATGATTAACTTCTTGCCCATTGCAGTCCCCTTTCAAATAAACATAATAGCAGAAGTTGTTGGTTTTTTGCATTCAAAATTCCCAAAATGCAAATACTTCTAAAGAAAACTACGAAATTAAATCAGCTGACTTGATTGTTAATAGGAGTGTTTAACATGCCGATATATCGGGAGACAACAGATGGGATGGCCGGCGGAGACCAGGATATTTCTCCCACCTATAGCCTGCGCTATTTTGCCGAAGGCGCACCCAAATACCAGATACCTCAAGAAGGAATGCCTGCTGCCGCGGCTTATCAACTGGTGCACGACGCCTTCATTTCGACGGTATCACCGCTTTTAACCTGGCTAGTTTCACCACTACCTGGATGGAACCGGAAGCCGACCAATTAATCATGGAAAACCTGGGCAAGAACTTTATTGATAGTTTTGAATATCCGGAAACAGCGGAAATACACCAGAGAACAGTAAATATGCTGGCACAGCTTTTTAATGCACCGGAGTACGATGAATTTTGCGGGACTGCTACTGTTGGCTCATCAGAAGCAATAGAGCTGGGACTGCTGGCCCACAAATGGACCTGGAAAAGCAAGCGCCTGACGCAGGGTAAGGATGCAAATCACCCCAATATCGTTTTTGGAGCAGACGCTCATATTTGCTGGGACAAATTCGCCCGCTATTTTGATGTTGAACCGCGGATTATACCAATGCAGGAAAACCGCTTTTGTATCGATGCAGATTCGGTCAGAGAACGGATTGATGAAAATACCATCGCAGTGGGAGCCATCATGGGAACAACCTTTACCGGGGCTTGTGAGCCGGTTAAAGGAATCAATGATCTGCTGGTTCAAATTAAAAAAATAGAGGGATGGGATATCCCTATCCATGTAGATGCTGCCAGTGCGGGTTTTATACTTCCCTTCACTAATCCGGAATTGGAGTGGGACTTTCGTTTACAGCAAGTAAGATCGATAAATGTATCCGGCCATAAGTTCGGTCTCGTTTATCCCGGGGTAGGATGGCTGCTGTTCAGGAGTCCGGGTGACCTGCCTGAAGACCTTATCTTTTACGTTAACTATCTGGGGGACACTATGCCTACCTATACTTTGAATTTTTCACGAGGTTCGGATATGGTGCTGGCCCAGTATTATAATCTGCTGCGGCTGGGCTATTCCGGCTATGCCAAAGTTATGGACAATTGCTTGAACAATGCCAGGTATTTGGCGGACAAGCTGTCGTCTTCCGATATATTTGAGCTTATCAGCGATATGCAGCTCCCCATTATAACATTTAAGTTCAAGCATGCTCCTAACTTTACCCCGTTTCAGCTTGCTCAAAAACTTAGAGAAAGAGGATGGATGCTGCCGGCTTACACCCTTCCTCCCCATGCCGAACACCTGACGGTAATGAGAATAATCGTGCGGGAGACTTTTAGCCGTGATATGGCCGAAACTCTTTATAATGACCTGGTAAAAACCTACCAGCTGCTTGACCACCAGGAGGTGGAAAACCTCCAACCCCAGGTATCGCCTCGCAAGGGACACCATGTAACCTAGAGTGAAACTAAAAGCCCCGGCAGTGGGCCGGGGCTTCGGAAGAATAATAGTTAAACTATCAAAAGATTCTACTTATTAGGAAAATATCTGTTTAAAAGTCCGGCAAAGGCGGCTCCGTGACGGGCTTCATCCTTGCACATCTCATGTACCGTATCGTGAATAGCATCATAATTCAGTTTTTTAGCTAAGGTAGCCAGATCCTTTTTGCCCTTGCAGGCACCGTACTCGGCTTCCACTCTGACCTGAAGGTTTTTCTTGGTATCGGCACTAACTACTTCACCCAGTAATTCTGCAAATTTGGCAGCGTGATCGGCCTCTTCAAAAGCGATCCGGCGATAAGCCTCGGCTATTTCCGGATACCCCTCGCGGTCGGCCTGACGACTCATCGCCAAGTACATTCCTACTTCAGTACATTCTCCGGTAAAATTCGCTCTCAGTTCTTCCAGGACTTTAGGGTCTACCCCATCGGCAACCCCAACCCGATGCTCGTCGGCCCAATCAAGTCCCTTACTGTCATTATCAGGTGCAG
>DHRG01000007.1 GCA_002408285.1 Peptococcaceae bacterium UBA5318
ACAAGGGTTCTTTGACAGTCTGAAAGGACGATTATTCGTCCTTTTTTACTTTTATATTTACATAGGCCTTTTCAACATGTTCTGTCAATACTTTTTCAGCTTTATCAGGGTCCCCGTCCAGAAAGCTTTCCAAGATGGCATAGTGTTCCGCCATAGTCTTGGAAATGCGCGACGGAACTTTTAACGATTCCAAACGTGCCAGTTGCACATACTGATGAAGATTACTGAGCGTTAGATTCAGTATTTTGCTGCCGGATGATTCATAAATAATTTGATGAAATTTCATATCAAGTTCGGCAACTTCGTCCAAATCTCCTTTTTGAGCATAGAACTCCATGAGCTCAAGGACTTTTTTCAATTCCTTTTTATCGGCGGGCCCCATACGCTCTGCGGCCCACCGTGCCGCCAAGCCTTCCACCAAAATGCGGATGGCATAAATGTCTTCCACATCCTTTGGGGAAATCCCCAGGACAACGGCGCCTTTATTGGGCGTGGTTTCGACCAAGCCCTCTAATTCCAGTAAACGAATGGCTTCCCGGATGGGAGTGCGGCTCACGCCTAGTTCCTCGGCAAGTTTGGACTCAACTAAACTTTCCCCCGGAATATACCGGCCATTGATAATTTGCGCTTTGATGTATTTAAAGACCTTGTTACGCAATGAAGCGTCATGACTAAGCGAAAGTTCCGATTCTTTAACCATTATTGTTTCCCTCCCATCAAACATGTCTATTTTATAATATATTTATATAAAACACAAGTATACAATAATGCTATCTTTATAGTTGAGGGAAAAGGGAGCCAAATATTACAGGCGGCTTTTAACGCCGGTTAAAAATTCAACAGTGGAAACTACTTTTTTAGATGGCGAATCGGAAACCCAAACTAAATCCTGCGTCATAATACCGGCTTCGATGGTTTGGAGAGAAGCTGTTTCAAGTTTGGCGGCAAATTCCTGCAAACGAAGGTTATCGTCTATTTCAGAACGCTTTTTCAAAGCTCCGGTCCAGGCGAAAAGGGAAGCCATCGGGTTCGTGGAAGTGGGTTTTCCCGCGAGATGGTCGGCATAGTGTTTCTGTACCGTACCATGAGCCGCTTCAAACATATAACATCCGGCCGGGGATACGAGCACGGAAGTCATCATAGCCAAACTGCCGAAAGCAGCCGCTACCATGTCTGACATGACATCCCCGTCATAGTTTTTACAGGCCCACACCATTTTTCCGGAAGACCTCATGATCCGGGCTACGGCGTCATCGATCAGCAAATAGCGGTAGTGGATATTACAGGCGCAAAACTGCTCCTGGTATTCCGCCGCGAAAATATCGGCGAAGATATCTTTAAAGGCCCGGTCGTATGTTGAGGAGATCGTGTCTTTGGCGGCAAACCACAAGTCCTCTTTTACATCCAGGGCATAGGTGAAGCATGCTCTGGCAAAATTGGCGATCGACTCATCTAAGTTATGCATTCCCAGTAAAACGCCTGATCCGGTGAATTCATGGATCGTTTGCCGGTTTACCACGCCGTTTTTGTCCGTAAAGACAAGCTCGGCGCGTCCGGGGGAATCGACGCGGTACTCCGATCCTTTATAGATATCTCCGTAAGCGTGACGGGCGATGGTAATCGGGTTCAGCCAATTTTTAACAAGGGGGCTAATACTCTTAGTAATGATAGGCTTCCGGAAAACTGTACCATCCAGGGCCGCCCGAATAGTAGCGTTGGGGCTTTTCCAAATTTGCTGCAAGCCGTATTCCTGAAGCCGCTTAGTGTTAGGCGTTATCGTAGCGCATTTAACCCCAACTCCATATTTTTGCAAGGCGCGGGCTGCATCAACGGTGACTTGGTCTTTTGTCATATCCCGGTTGGGCAGGCTTAAATCGTAATACTCTGTATAAAGACCGATATAAGGTTCCAGGAGGATTTCTTTAATCATCCGCCAAAGGATATGGGCCATTTCATCTCCGTCTAGTTCTACCAGGGGGTGTTGCATTTTTATTTTAGCCGTCATTGTCCGCTCCTTTCGTGTAGGGCAGCAAACCGCCCGCCAGCAGTATTTCTTTGAAACGAGGCGAAATATTGAGTTGGACGGGAAAGGAAAAATTTTGGGTTTTATTGATAACTACCAGCGTATCGCCGGCTGTAATTTGTTTTCTAAGGTTATCGCAGACTAACATATCTCCTCTTTTCTGATGGTGATAATCATCCCGATCGACAAAAGTCAGCGGGAGGATACCGGAATTGATCAGATTAGCCATATGGATACGGGCGAAGGAAAGGGCGAGAATGCCTTTGATTCCAAGATAGAGGGGAACAAGGGCGGCATGTTCGCGGCTGGAGCCTTGCCCGTAGTTTTCTCCCGCCACGAGAAAGCCTCCCTTATACTGACGGGCCCGCCTAGGAAAATCTTTGTCAACGGGGGTAAGACAATAATCGGAAAGGGCCGGGATGTTGGAGCGTAAAGGCAACAGCTTCGCTGGTGAAGGCATGATGTGGTCCGTGGTGATATTGTCCCCCATAGTGAGGAGGATGCAGCCTTCGGCCTGATCCGGCAATTGGCTGTTTTGGGGGAAAGGTTTGATATTGGGGCCCCGTATAATTTCCACGGCTGCGCCGTTAGCGGCGGGAGGAAGGATCATGTTATCTTCGGTCAGATAAGAGGGCGGGGGTGGAACGGGGACCGGTCCCTGGCCGCAGGGACTGGTGATCCTTCCGCTAAGCGCTGAAAAGGCGGCTGTTTCGGGACTGCATAAGTAGACCTGGGCGCTTGCTGTGCCGCTCCTTCCTTCATAATTGCGGTTAAAAGTCCGTAAGGAAACTCCGCCGGTAACAGGGGCCTGACCCATACCGATGCAGGGACCGCACGCACATTCCAGGATTCTGGCTCCGCATTGGATCAGATCTGCCAGGGCGCCGTTTTTTGCCAGCATAGACAGGACTTGCTTGGAGCCGGGGGAGATGACCAAACTGACCGCGGGGTGTACGGTTTTGCCCCGCAACAAATTGACAGCCTTCATCAAATCCTGGTAAGAGGAATTGGTGCAGCTGCCGATACAAACCTGGTCTACTTTTATTTGTCCGGCGTCTTTGACCGGAATAACACGGTCGGGGCTATGGGGACAGGACACCAGGGGTTCAAGCTCCGCAAGATCAAGAACTATCTGCTCATCGTAGAGGGCCTCACAGTCTGCCGCCAAGCCACGCCAGTCTTTTTCCCTGCCTTGAGCTTTCATGAACTCCAAGGTCAGCCGGTCGCTGGGGAAGAGAGAGGCAGTCGCGCCGAGTTCCGTTCCCATGTTGGTGATGGTGGCCCTCTCCGGGACCGATAAAGCGGCAATCCCTTCACCTGTATATTCAAAGATTTTGCCCACGCCGCCTTTTACCGTCAAACGGCGCAGAAGTTCCAAAATGATATCTTTGGCTGAAACCCAAGGGGGCAGATGTCCTTCCAGACGGACATTGACGATTTTGGGCATAGTCAAAAAATACGCGCCGCCTCCCATAGCCACAGCGACGTCCAATCCGCCCGCGCCCATGGCTAACATGCCCAGACCGCCGCAGGTAGGGGTGTGGCTATCCGAACCCAGTAAGGTTTCGCCGGGGACCGCGAAACGCTCTAAATGGACCTGGTGACAAATCCCGTTGCCCGGTCTGGAAAAATAGACGCCGTATTTCGAGGCGGCAGCTTGGATATAGCGGTGGTCGTCAGCGTTCTCAAAACCGGTCTGCAAAGTATTATGATCTATATAAGCCACAGATCTTTTGGTTTTTACCCGGGGGAAGCCCAGCGCTTCAAATTGCAAATAAGCCATGGTTCCCGTTGCGTCCTGGGTCAGGGTTTGATCGATCTTCAGGGCGATCTCCCGGCCAGACAAAGGGGCGCCCGCTACTAAATGGTTTTCAATAATTTTTTGCGCAAGATTTTTAGGCATAAGTATCCCTTCCTCCGAACGGTTCTTTATAGAGCTGTAACAGTTCTTGGTCTAAGAGGGGGCGTTTGAGTTCGACAGCTAATTTACGGACCTTTTCCAAGATTTGATTGGCTGTATCCGGAGTGAGCTCCAGATTGAATTCCTGGAATTTTTTGATAATAGAAGCCGTGCCGGAATGTTTACCGATCATGATTTGGCGAAGCAGACCTATCTCTTCCGGCTCAAAAGCTTCATATGTACGGGGGTTTTTAAGGGCCCCGTCGGCATGGATCCCGGACTCATGGGCAAACATGTTTTTCCCGACGATCGGTTTGGATACCGGAATTTTACGGCCCGAAGCGGCGGCCACATACCGGGATAATTCCAAAAAGCCTTTCGTATTCATATCCAGGCGGTAACCTAAGACGTGTTTCAGGGTCATGGCTACTTCTTCCAAAGCCGCGTTTCCGGCCCTTTCTCCCAAACCGTTTACCGTCACTCCGACATGAGAAGCTCCCGCTTGTATTCCGGCTATAGCGTTTGCCGTAGCCATCCCGAAATCATTATGAGTGTGCATCTCAATGTCGATATCCACATGTTTAAGAAGCTTCTCAATTTTAGAAAAAGTAAGGAAAGGGTCGAGGACGCCCACTGTGTCGCAGTAACGCAGACGGTCCGCGCCCGCTTCTTTAGCGCACTTGGCATATTGGAGGAGAAATTCTTCATCGGCTCTGGAGGCGTCTTCTGCGTTAGCGGAAACATAAAGCCCCTGTTTTTTAGCGAAATCTACAGCTTTGACCATTTGTTCGAGAACTCTTTCGCGGGTTGACTGAAGCTTGTATTTAATGTGTATATCGGAAACGGAAATGGAGATGGCGACCGCGTCGACGCCACACTCCAGCGAAGATTGAATATCGCTGATGACGGCCCGGTTCCAGGCCATAATGCTGGGCTTTAAGTTCATTTTAACGATGGCTTTTAAAGCCTCTTTTTCGTCGCCGCCCATTACCGGCGTCCCAGCTTCGATCTGATCCACTCCCAAGTCGGATAACATCTGGGCGATCATTATTTTTTCCCTGTTGGCGAAGACAACTCCTGCCGTTTGTTCTCCGTCCCGGAGAGTTGTATCTACTACGATAATTTTTCTTTCATTATCAGAACAAATTACTGCACACATGCAATATCACCCCTAAATGTATTATTGTATAATTGTATGCCGAGGTACAATAATACGTCAAGGCGATATGAAGAAGTATTTTGTATTCTTAGATATCTATTGATTTTTATTGATGAATTCCCCCATGCGCCGCCCGGCTTCCTTAAGTTTACCGCCGTCCTGGACCAATCCGATCCGGACATAACCTTCGCCGTTTTGACCGAAGGCTGTGCCGGGAACTACAGCGACGCCTGCTTCTTCCAGCAAGCGGGTGGCAAATTTCTCTGACGGGAAAAAGGCGGAGGGAAGTTTCGCCCAGACAAACATGGATGCTTTGGGTTTTACCACATTCCAGCCGAATGCGGCCAGTTCTTCGACCAGAATGTCTCTTCTTTTTTGATAGGCCAGCGCATTTTGCCGTACACATTCGGGGGGGCCTTCCAGGGCGGCCACGGCGGCCTCCTGGACGGGACGGAAGCCGCCGTAATCAATATTGCTTTTCACCAGCCGCAGGGCTTCAATAATCCGGGGATTCCCGACGGCAAAGCCGATCCTGCAGCCCGCCAGATTGAAAGTTTTGGAGATGGAGTGGAATTCCACTCCGACGTCCTTAGCGCCGGGGACCTCTAAAAAGCTGGTGTTTTTATAGCCGTCATAAGACAGCTCCGAATAAGCGAAGTCGTGACATATAATGATATGATGATTCCGGGCAAAATCGACCGCTTGCTCGAAGAATGCTCTTGTAGCGGTAGCCGCCAGGGGATTACTGGGATAATTGAGGATTAGAACTTTAGCTTTTTGACAAATTTCCGGCGGAATTTTAGATAGATCGGGCAAAAACCGGTTTTCCTCGAGAAGAGGGATAGGGTACAAAACTCCTCCGGCCAGCCTGGCCCCGTCATGATAAATGGGGTAGCCGGGATCCGGAACCAGAACAATGTCCCCGGGGTCGATCACAGCCCAGTAAATATGAGCTAAACCATCCTGGGAGCCCATTAAATTCAGGGTTTCTCTTTCTGGGTCCAGGATCACGCCATAGTATTTTTGGTACCAGTTGGCGATGGCCTGTTTCAAAGGGGGGATCCCTTCGGTCAAAGTATAACCATATTTCGTGTCGTCCCGGGCCGCTTTGATCAAAGCTTCCTTGACATGGGGAGGGGGAGGCATATCGGGGCTTCCGACGCTTAAATCGATCACCTCCATACCGGCGCTGTTTAATTTGTTTTTCAGGGCGCTGATCTTAGAAAATACACCAGGCTTAAGCTGGTCTAACCTTGCGGCAAATTGCATGATTTCATTCTCCTTTAGAAATAATTCCTTCATTAATGCTTTGTACTATACTTTTTCTCTTGGAAAACAGATAAATCCTGCAGCTATCTTCAACCTGTGTTAAAATGTTTTTAAGTCTGTAAAACAAATTCAATCAAGCGGTGGTGTTATTTTTGAATATCCGGGATTTCCGCCAAGGCGCCAAAGCGGCCCTGCCTATTGTCATGGGTTGTGTTCCCATCGGCATGGCTTTCGGGGTGCTTGCAACGCAAGCCCATCTGTCGGTGTTTGAAGTGCTTTTTATGTCTTTAGTCGTCTATGCCGGATCCGCCCAGTTTATCGGTGTGGGAATGTTGGCGGCGGGAGCTTCTTATGGAGCGATCATTATTACCACGTTGCTGGTAAATTCCCGGCACCTTCTGATGAGTACGGTTCTGGCCCCTTATATGAAAAAATTTTCTACAGGGATTTTATTTATCATTGGTTTTGGCGTTACGGACGAATCCTTTGCCGTAGCCATGGGCGATCTTGTGAACGGCGAGAAGCCGCCAGGGTATTTTTTGGGTTTACAGTTAACAACCCAGTTTTCCTGGATCGTGAGTACGGCGGTGGGTGCGGCAGCAGGGAATCTCATCCCCAATCCCGAGTCTTTCGGCCTTCATTATGCTTTGCCGGCTATGTTTATCGGCCTGTTGGTGATCCAGATACGGGGAAAGCTGGGGATTTTTGTAGCGGTTATCGCCGGTATGTTATCATTATTAATAAAACTGAACATACCCGGCAACTGGAACGTTATTCTTGCAAGTATCATAACGGCAACGATTGGAGTGACCATTGAGATATGGATGGAAAAATCATCGCGCTCTTCCTCGGTATGATGCTGGTGACTTATTTACCAAGAGTGTTACCGCTGGTGGTGCTGTCCAAGGTAGATATTCCCCGGCTCTTTATGCGGTGGCTGAAATATATCCCCGTAGCTGTTCTTGCCTCTCTCCTGGCTCCTGAACTTTTTCTGGATAACGGCTGGCCTGATTTTTCATTCAGCAATCTTTTTTTTCTGGCCGCTATACCGTCATTTTTTATTGCCGCCATAACTAAAAACATCTTTTATACTGTTTTTACAGGGATGATCTGTATAGTTTTGTTTACCAGGATATTTGGCTATTGTTTATAGTATAGATAGTTTATGTTTGGGACATATTATTTATTGCGGGTGCGTAACGGTTGAGCCAAGACTTATACGTGCTCCTGTAACGGGGGTATGTATAGGTCGGCCAAAGGTTGCATACAGGTCTTGCCTTAACGGCGCTTGGGCTTGTATGCAGCCGGAGGGAAGATCCTCTATGGTGGGGAAAGTTCGTGCCGCAGTCGATTTAACTTGATTACTTTGATTGCGGTATGAGCCCAACTTATCATACAGGGTCGGGCTAAGATCATACAGGGTGCTGATTATGTTGCGTAGGCAGCATGATGATGCTGGGCAGTCGAGAGATTGTCCGGGGTCGTCCAGGTATTCTGTATGGTCGAACGAACGATCGGTATGGGTGCTGAAGTGTTTGATCATGGTCGAAAGATCATGGTTAGATATGAAGGGATCCATATCGGTCCAAGGTAGATCGTTGCGCGCTCGCATAATTATGAGTTAGACGACATATTTTGCACTCACTGGTCTAAGTTTTTGCAGTTCTTTTTGGAAAATAAAAAGCCCCAATATGAGGCTTAAAAACGTTGATGAGGCTCTAAAAAAGAGCCTCGACCCGTAAGGGTAAGTATTGCTGTTAATGAAGCATTAACTACTCGCTAATGGAGTAAGTTTTCTACTAACATTATATTCCCCATTATCTATTTTGACAATACACAAAATGTAATCATTTTTTAAAGTAATATTTTTTAATTGCATCATCGATGTTGTCAAGAATTTCAGGAGCTAGTTTCAGGGAACATAATTCATCATCGTCATATTTAGGTGTATGATCGCCCTTTTTCTAACGATCCTAAAGGTACGACAACAACAGTTTTATTCGATTTGTCATTATCGTTTTCTATTACTACGGCATAATGTAAGCCGCCTTGCTCACTTCCTACTTTAAAAACAAAATTTGCTTCAACTACACTACCTCTTTCATAATGTTCTCGCTTTTTTTATACTGAGGTCAAGTAATACCCCCTTTAATTGAGATAGAACTCGATCAATTGCGTTCTCTAAATCTTTATTGTCTTTAATTTCGCCTATATATGTCATGATTCTCCTCCTATTCATCAATTTACGAATTAGACAAAAGGAAGGAAAATCCTGTCTTGAAAGATAATATAAACAAATGACAAATGATATGTGCATGTCAATGCAAAATACGATCGCCTAACAATGCATTGCCGCAAGGGCGCGGTAAGTAGGGTTCAACGGCGTCAGTTTTTTGTCGCTGAATAGTCTTGGTTCAACCTCTGAAAAGAGCTTGTTTACATACATTTGTTATAGTATAAAATATATAATAAATAGTTGGGACGTGTTTGAATCAGGAGGTATTATATGGAAATACATACATTACCGGTCCACCGGCTTGCGGAACTCATGGAGAGGAAAGAGGTCAGCGGTGAAGAAGTAACCAGGGTTTTCCTGGAACGGATCGACCGGCAAGAAAAAGAAATCAAAGCGTTTATAACGGTAACGCCGGAAGAGGCTTTAATTTGCGCCAGGGCTTTTGATGAGAAACGGGCGCGGGGTGATAAGCTTTCCCCCCTGGCGGGGGTCCCTATGGCTGTTAAAGACAATATTTGCACGCAAGGTGTAAAGACTACCTGCGCTTCCCAAATACTCAGCAATTATATTCCTCCTTGTGACGCCACTGTTGTGGAAAAGCTCAAGGCAGCCGGCGCCGTATTAGTAGGAAAATGTAATATGGATGAGTTCGCGATGGGTGTTTCTACTGAAAATTCAGCTTTTTTTGCCACTAAAAATCCTTTTGATTATGAAGCGGCGCCCGGAGGTTCCAGCGGCGGTTCGGCAGCGGCAGTGGCCGCGGGGGAAGCGGCCTTTGCCCTGGGCTCTGATACCGGAGGCGGCGTCCGCCAGCCGGCGGCTTTTTGTGGCGTTATTGGCTGCAAGCCCACTTATGGTTCTGTTTCCCGTTCGGGGTTGATCTCTTACGCCTCTTCTTTAGATCATATCGGACCCCTGGCCCGTGATATGACGGACTTGGCTTTGATCCTCAATGTTATCTATGGTTATGACGCCAAGGACTCCACGTCTGTTTTGCAAGAGGCGCCCGATTTCCAAAAGAGCCTGCGAAATGATGTCAAAGGAGTAAAAATCGGCTTGCCCGGAGAATATTTTGGAGCAGGGTTAGAACCGCAGGTTGCGGCAAAGCTGCGGGAAGCGGTTCGTAAATTGGAAGAACTGGGGGCGGTTTGTGAAGAAGTGGAGATGCCCCATACCGAATATGCTGTGGCGGCTTATTACCTTATCGCAGCCGCAGAAGCCAGTTCCAACCTGGCCCGCTATGATGGAGTAAGGCATGGTTTAAGGGTAGAGGCGGACGATGTCACAAATATGTTTAATAAAACCCGCGGCGCAGGCTTCGGAAACGAAGTAAAAAGACGGATCCTGCTGGGGACCTATGCGTTGAGTACCGGTCATTATGAGGAGTGTTATCTTAAAGCCCTTGAGGTCCGGACCCTGGTCAGACAGGATTTTGACAGAGCTTTTGCGAAATTTGATTGTCTGTTGACGCCTGCTAATCCCGCAACTGCTTTTAAAGCGGGGGCGAAAACAGATGATTTTCCGGCTGTGTGTTTGTCCGATGTATGCACAATACCTGTTAACATGGCCGGCCTTCCCGCTCTTTCTTTGCCCTTTGGAATGGCGGAGGGGCTGCCTGTAGGCCTGCAGTTGATCGGCCGGCATTTTTCTGAAGGGACCCTGCTGCAAGTGGGCTATACCTTGGAGCAAAACACGGGGCAGACCAGACTGAGTCCCGGTTTATTCGCTAATAATAGTTTTGGAGGGTCAAGATGAGTAGATACGAAGCGGTGATAGGTTTAGAGGTCCATGTGGAGTTAAAGACGAAATCAAAACTGTTCTGCGGCTGCTCCACAGAATTCGGGCAAGAACCCAATTCCATAGTGTGCCCTGTATGCCTTGGTCTGCCAGGCAGTACGGGTGTGCTGAATAAAAAAGCGGTAGAGCTGGCCGTAAAAGCCGGCTTGGCCTTAAACTGTGAAATCGGGACTTATACCTGGTTTGACAGAAAGAATTATTTCTATCCTGATTTGCCCAAGGGCTTTCAGATATCCCAGGTTTTTCGGCCTATTGCTTATAAAGGATATCTCGATATAGATGTAAACGGTCAGAATAAACGCGTCCGCATCACCAGAGCGCATCTGGAAGAGGATCCCGGGAAGCTGATCCATTCCGGCGGGTCCATTACTAACTCCCGTTCTACGAACGTGGACTACAACCGTTCCGGTATGCCTTTGATAGAAATCGTTTCCGAACCGGAACTACACTCAGGCGAAGAGGCTAAAGCCTATCTGGAAAAATTAAAGGCTATCCTGGAATATACCGGTGTTTCTGACGTTAAGATGGAACAAGGTTCTCTGCGCTGTGACGCCAATGTTTCCGTACGCCCGGCGGGAACCGCGGGGCTGGGGACTAAAACAGAAATCAAGAATATGAATTCCTTTCGCGCCGTACAGCGGGCTATTGAGTACGAAGCAAAAAGACAAATCGGCGTGCTGGAAGACGGGGGAAGGGTTATCCAGGAAACCCGCGGTTGGGATGAAAACAAAGGAGAAACCCTGTCCCAGCGCAATAAGGAAAACCCTGATT
Organism: Peptococcaceae bacterium UBA5318; assembly: GCA_002408285.1. Classification (GTDB taxonomy): domain Bacteria; phylum Bacillota; class Peptococcia; order DRI-13; family UBA5318; genus UBA5318. The sequence continues at coordinate 11,156 of DHRG01000007.1, forward strand.
ACCGGTGCTTTATCGAGCATGATCTTGCGCCCATCGGGCTTACGCAGCAGTGGATAGAAGAGGTCAAAGCCACTATCCCGGAATTGCCTGACGCCCGCAGAAAACGTCTTATTCACGAGCATGGCTTGCCTGACTACGATGCTGGGGTTATTATCAGTTCCTTTGGTTTGGCTGAATTCTTTGACGCCACACTGAAAAAATATTCTGATGCGAAAACAATCAGCAACTGGATCACAGGCGAGCTTTTACGGCTTTTAAATGCCCGGAACGTCGAACTGAATGAAACGAAAATTACCCCCGGCCGCCTGGCTGCGTTGCTGCAGTTGATCGAAAAGGGCACGATCAGTAACAAGATGGGCAAGGAAGTTTTTGAGGAAGTATTTGAAACGGGAAAAGAACCGGAGCAGATCGTCAAAGAAAAGAGTATGCTGCAAATATCCGACGAGGGACAGTTGACAGGGATTATTACTGAAGTGATCGCCGGGAACCCCAAGTCGGTCGCTGATTTTAAATCCGGCAAGGAACAGGCGATAGGTTTTTTGGTCGGGCAGGTCATGAAAGCTACGAAGGGCCAGGCCAATCCCGGTATCGTCAACACTATGATCCGCGAGAGATTGGGATGAGTTATGCATTGATGACCGGATAGGTCCCAAGTATTTTCAGCAAAGCGCTTTTTTTGGCCAGGTTTATCAATGCGCTTTGGAAGACCGGGTCTTCAGGGGACGCTTCACAATCCAGAAAAAACAGATAGTTACCCAGCTCTTGTTTAGCCGGTCTTGATTCAATGCGGGTCAGGTTGAGCCGGCGGCGGGCAAATTCGCCCAGAACCTGATAAAGGCCGCCTGGTTCATCTTTTCTCAAAGCTAACACCAGGGAGGTTTTTATCCGGGCTCCTTCGGAAGACAGAAGCGCAGGCTTTTTCCCAATTAGAAAGAAACGGGTTTGGTTATCGTGATAATCTCCGATATCTTCCGCCAGGGCGGGAATATCATAAAGTTCGCGGCATTCCAGGGTGCCGATAGCGGCTAGGCCGGTATCGGCACTTTTTAATAAGGAAACAGCTTCAGCGGAACTGGAGGTATTCCTGATTTCGGCCTGGCCGACTTTTTGCTCAAGATAATGACGGCACTGGGCAAGAGCTTGGTAATGGCCGAAGACGGTATGGATCTCTTCGGGCGCGGATGCTTTGGTATAGAGATGATGGGTGATGGGGAGGACAGTTTCACCTTGAATGGTAAGGGACAGCTCATGGGCCAGGATGTCATGGGTTACGCTGACAGAGCCTTCAATGGAATTTTCGACGGGGACGACGCCTAATGTGGCGTTGCCTTGATCGACCGCATATAAAATACCGGGGATGCCCGGATAGGGCTGTAATTCACAGGTATTGGCCGGAAACTCACGCAGAAAGCGCCGGGCTGCCTGGTGGGTATAAGTGCCTGGGGGGCCGAGATAAGCGATATGTAGAAACATTTAGTTGACCCCCTCCATAAGCGACGTATTAGGGCAAGGCAGTTCCAGAGTACGGCCTACTACGCGGGCAAGCGGTTGGATGCTGCGCATCAATTGCTCGAATTTGAGAGGATGTAAAGACTGGGGGCCGTCCGAAAGGGCTTGGGTGGGATCGGGATGCACTTCGATCATGAGTCCGTCAGCCCCCGCCGCCACGGCTGCCATGGCCATGGGTTGAACCAGACGCCATTTGCCGGTTCCGTGACTGGGGTCTACAATTATCGGCAAATGGGTAAGATGCTTGATTATTGGCACAGCTGAAAGATCCAGAGTGTTGCGCGTATAAGTTTCGTAAGTGCGGACCCCTCTTTCGCAAAGGATCACCTGGGGGTTGCCGGCCGCCATGATATATTCGGCCGCCAAAATCCATTCTTCAATGGTGGCCGCAAAGCCCCGTTTCAGAAGAATGGGTTTTCCTTTTTTAGCAATTTCACGAAGCAAGGAAAAATTCTGCATGTTGCGTGACCCTATTTGCAGAATGTCGGAATAATAAGCCGCCTGATCCAGGTGCAGGGTATCCGTTACTTCGGTAACGACCGGCAAACCTGTTTTTTCCCGGGCTTCCGCCAAAAATTTAAGTCCCTCTTCTCCCAGGCCTTGGAAGGAGTAAGGAGATGAACGGGGCTTGAAAGCTCCGCCCCGCAGGATAGTAGCTCCTGCGGCTTTTACCAGGGATGCGGTTTCTAAGATTTGTACTCTGCTTTCCACTGCGCAAGGCCCGGCCATAATCTGGAGTTCTTGCCCCCCAATGAGCAGCTTTCCGACCTTGACTTGAGTATCGTCGGGGTGAAATTCCCGGCTGGCCAGCTTATAGGGAGCAAGGATAGGGATCACTTTTTCAACTCCAGGCATAGCTTCAGGTGAAAGATTCATTAACCTGGCTTTATCCCCTACCGCCCCGATTATGGTCCTATCGGTTCCTTGGACCACATGGGTAGTGAAACCGATAGATTTTAGCTGACGAATGACATTTTGCAACTCGTCCTCAGTGGCTTCTTTTTGAAATACAACGATCATAATTTTTCCTCCTTATTATGGTTATACTATAGTGAATAAAAGTGAATAAAAAAACCACAGTCTATCCCTGAATAGGGACGAACTGTGGTTTCGCGGTACCACCCTAATTGGCAGACAAATCTACCCTCTTAAACGTTAGGAGTACGGGAATAATCCGATACCCCCTTCCTTTTAACGGTAGAAGTTTCCGGCGCAGACTACTAACCTTGCGGTCCTCACCTTTGCAGTTTGGAAGGGAACTTCAATTGAGAAAAGCCTAAGGTTGCTTTCAGTCACGGCAACCTCTCCCTGCAGTCTTTACCACAATTTACTTTTCTTCCGCATCACTTTTATCATGTAAATTATTGATATTATATGTGGTGGAAAAACTATTTGTCAAGACTTGTTATAATTAATTTACTATATTGTTATTACGGAAGCTATTCAGGGAGCAAACTGGCAAAAATTAAATGGAACATAAAGAAGGAAATAACAATAATCTGTCGAATCTAAGATAATAGTAACAAGAGTAACAAATATTATTCAAATTAAACAAGAAACGTTCAGTTTTCTGACTCCTGCTGGTATTTCTTAAGCCTTCTGGCAACCGAGGATTGGCTGATATTTAAAAGCTTGGCTACCTTGTAACTACTTTTTAATTCTAAATAGGCCTTGATGATTATATCTTTTTCGATTTGGCCTATGGATTTTTTTAAAGATAAGGAACCGTCAAAATTGGACACATCGATATTTGTACCTTCGTTTAGTAAATTGATCGGGATATGCTGCGGTTTTATTTCAGTGTCGTCAATAGTTATGAGCAGCCGTTCAATCATGTTTTCCAACTCTCTGATATTGCCCGGCCAGGAGTATTCATAAAGAAGACCCAGAGCGTCGGTAGATATACAGAGGTGCTTTTTATAAAGATTCCCGAAATAATCCAGAAAATAGTATACCAGAGGAATAATATCATCCTTGCGGTTTCGTAACGGCGGTATTTCAATAGGAATAACATTCAGGCGGTAATAGAGGTCTTCACGGAAAAGGCCCTTTTTGACCAGAGTACCTAACGGTTTGTTGGCTGCAGCAATCAAACGGAAGTCGATTTTGTTTTGCTTGTTCCCGCCGATTTTAACGATGCTCTTTTCTTGGATGGCCGTGAGTAGTTTGACCTGCAAGGCCAACGGCAGTTCCGATATTTCATCGAGAAACAAAGTTCCGTTATTGGCCATTTCAAAATAACCGATCTTCCCCTCTTTATTGGCTCCTGTAAAAGCGCCCCTTTCATAACCAAAAAATTCGGATTCCAATAAATTCTCGGGAATGGCGCCGCAATTGACGGTGATAAAAGGCTGATCTTTCCTGTGGCTGATATCATGTGCATACTTTGCCAGGATGCCCTTCCCCACTCCGGATTCGCCGTTGATTAAGATGGTGGAATCATAAGCGGAAACCTTATTTACCAGGGAAATAATATTTTTCATCATTTTGCTGCGGCAGACGATGTTATTAGTTACATCATTATTTTGTTTCTGCATCCCTGCGAGTTGGTTCTTATAATTGTTCATCATTTGTTCCGTATCCTCAAGATTCTTTTTTAGTTGATTGATTTCCGTGACGTCTTTAGTTATGCTGACGACTTTTGCGACATTTCCCTGGCTGTCAAAAACCGGGGTGGCCGAAACAATAACTTCCCGCCCGCTCTGGGTGACCTGCAGAATAGAAAAGGGTTTCTTCTCTTTTACTACTTTGGGAGTCAAAGCAGGATAAAAGATCCCGATATTAGCCAGATGGCTGACGTTTTTACCTATTAGATCATGGGGATCAAGTCCGTAGAACCGTTTACACGCACTGTTAACTCTTAAGGTCGTACCATTGGCATCTGTGACATAGATTTCATCATAGATGGATTCGATGATGGTTTCAAGTTCCGCTTTTAATTCTTTGACGCTTTGCAGCTCTTTCATGATCGCTTCCTGCGAAATATCCATAGCACAATCCCCCTTTGCATTCATAATGTTATTATAGCATAAGTTGGTGAGTACAAAAAGACTTATAAGTCAATTCTGCATTATGCATCACGTCACAAGGGATACCCATATAACACAAGTCAACTGTGACTTATATTATATATAAATAGTTATCTCATATTACAAAAAAACCTTAATATACGTACATTTCGAGGTAATTATAAAGTTGGCATAAAAATTGCGTTATATATTTATGATGCCGTCTAATATATAATAAATCAAGACGGGTGTCATAAGGTTTAAATTTCATTAAACAGGAGGAATCAGTAATGGCTAAATTAACATCTAAAGAAGTAGTCGAAAGGCATAACCAGTCCATGGTGCCTGCGGTCGGGCATTATCAGGAAATATCCTTTGACCGTGGACAAGGATCCTACTTGTGGGACTTCGAAGGCAAAAAGTACATTGACCTCGTAGTAGGTATCGCCACCTGCAGCGTAGGTCATTGCCATCCAGAGGTTGTTAAGGAGGTTCAGGA